>JBLNGL010000189.1:0-3089 GCA_050264735.1 Ignavibacteria bacterium
CAAATACTCCTTTTTTTGAAGTAGCCATAGTAGTTTCATTTACTTCTATATTTCCCCATTTATTGAAATTCAATCCGGCTGTAGTTTTTTGGATGATTGGGTTTGATCCGTTTCCGACAGCAACTACAGCCATATCAATATTTATTGTATATTCTGAGCCTGCAACGGGTACAGGACGGCGTCTTCCGGAAGCATCAGGTTCACCCAATTCCATTTTTTGAAGCACTGTTTTTTTCAACCAGCCTTTCTCGTCGCCAATAAACTTTACAGGGTTCGCCAGCATGATAAATTCTATCCCCTCTTCCTTAGCATGGTGAACTTCCTCTTTTCTAGCCGGCATTTCAATTTCCGACCTGCGGTAAATTATGCAGGCATTTTCAGCTCCGAGCCGTTTAGCTGTCCTAACGGCATCCATTGCAGTATTTCCTCCACCGAAGACCGCAATACTTTTGCCCAAACAATTAAAAACAGGAGTATCATATTCAGGGAATCTGTAAGCCTTCATTAAGTTTACCCTGGTAAGAAATTCATTTGAAGAATAAACTCCGATTAAATTTTCCCCTTCAATATTTAAGAAATGTGGCAAACCTGCGCCCACCGCGATGAATAATGCATCGAATTCATTCTGAAGCAGATCATCGATTGTATCTGTTAAACCGACTATAAAATTTGTTTTAAACTCTACTCCCAGTTTTTTCAACACTTCAACTTCTGCCTTAACAATTTCTTTAGGAAGCCGGAATTCAGGAATTCCGTAAATCAATACACCGCCTAAATCATGCAGAGCTTCGAAAACAGTAACTTCATGCCCCATTCTAATCAAGTCGCCCGCGCAGCTTAAACCTGCCGGACCGCTGCCAACTACGGCAACTTTTTTCCCGGTTTTCTTTTTTATTTCAGGTATTTTTATTCCCGAATGGATTCTTTCATAATCCGCCGCAAATCTTTCCAGTCTGCCTATAGCAACAGGCTCATTTTTTTTTCCGATCGTACATTTAATTTCGCACTGCTCTTCCTGCGGACAAACTCTGCCGCATATTGCCGGCAAGATATTATCTTCCTTAATTTTTGCAGCGGCTTCTGAAAATTTTTCCTCGGCAATAAGCGCAATGAATTCTTTTATTTTGATATTTACCGGACACCCTTCTATGCATAAAGGTTTCGGGCATTGAATGCACCTTAATGCTTCCTGCTTTGCAAGCTCCTCTGTAAATCCCAGATTTACTTCAAAAAAGTTTTGGCTTCTTTCAACCGGGTCCTGTTCAGGCATTTTCTGCCTGGGGATTTTCATTCTTTCTTTGTTAGATATTGTAACCATAACTTCATTTCCGTATCACAGATTGTTAATCTGTGATACCGGTTTTATTTTTTACGTTGCGTTTAAATTAAGCCTGCAGAGATGGTTTTTCAGGGCTTCTTCTTCGGCAGCTAAATATGATCTATTTCTTCTCTCCATGATCTCAAAATTCACTTCGTGAGCGTCGAATTCGGGTCCGTCTACACAGACAAAAACTGTTTTTCCACCAACTTCAGCCCGGCATCCTCCGCACATCCCGGTCCCGTCAACCATAATAGGATTCAAGCTAACTACCGTTTTTATTCCGTATTCCTTAGTTAAGTTTGCAACTGCTTTCATCATTGGGATTGGACCTATTGCTAAAATAAAATCTATTTTTTTTTCTGAAAGAATGATCTCCTTCAGTTTATCAGTAACAAAACCATGATACCCGTAACTTCCGTCATCAGTTGTAAAGAATACTTCATCGCTAACCTTTCTCATTTCATCATCAAGAATCACAAACTCTTTTGTTCTTCCGCCGATTATAGAGATTGTCTTGTTACCAGCTTTCTTTAATGCATCGGCAACAGGGTACGCAATTGCAGTACCTACTCCGCCGCCGACAATAACTACTGTTCCGTACTTTTGAATGTGAGATGGTTTCCCGAGGGGACCGGCAATATCCTGAATGCAGTCTCCTGCATTAAGCAGATTCATCTCTTTAGTAGTTTTGCCGATTCCCTGGACAATTATTGTTATAGTTCCTATTAAAACATCTGAACCTGCTATCGTTAAAGGGATCCTTTCACCATTAGAAGAAACTCTAATTATTACAAATTGCCCGGCTTTTCTTTTTTGGGCAATTTTGGGTGCTTCAATCTCAAAGCGTTTTATATCCGGCGCTAAAAATTCAGCAGCAACTATTTTATGCATTTTTTAAATATTTTAAGAAAAAGAGCAAAGCCGAACGTATTTTCCGGACTACTTTGCTCTTTATTTAGATTTAACTAAAAATGGTATTTAGCTTAAAAATAAAAACTTACAGGGCAGCAGCTAGTTCTTTTTCGATTGACTCTATAGGTTTTATATCTTTAACCTTCATTTTTTGATCTGCTTCCACAACGGCAATAGCAGTCATGTTGATTATATCATCCACTGTTGCACCAGTCTGCAACACATGAATTGATTTCTTCATTCCCATAAGAACTGGACCGATTACTGTTGCTTGTCCGATTCTCGCCATCAACTTATAAGCAATATTACCTGAATTAAGGTCGGGAAATATGAGAACATTAGCTCCGCCTTTCAGAGTGCTGAACGGAAAATTCTCTTCAATAATCTGCGGAATGACTGCAGTATCTGCCTGCATCTCGCCGTCTACAATAAGAGTCGGTCTGAGCTTTTTAACGATTGCCGTAGCTTCTTTAACCTTAATAGATTCAGGATAAGGCGAACTTCCAAAATTGCTGAAGGAGAGCATCGCAACTTTAGGAACAATGTCAAAAGTTTGGACAGTATCGGCAGCTGAAACCGCAATCTCAGCAAGCTGTTCTGCGGTAGGATTTATATTGACCGTAGTATCCGCAAAAAAGTAGACATCTTTTTTTGTTACGACAATATAAAGTCCCGAAACAATTTTGAATCCATCTTTAACTCCGATACACTGCAGCGCAGGTTTTATTGTTGTCGGATATTGAGTTGTCAATCCGCTTATTAGCGCGTCGGCATCGCCGGAATCAACCATCATTGGTCCGAAATAATTAGGGTATCTCATTACACGGTTTGCCTTATTCATCGTTACACCTTTTCT
>JBLNGL010000190.1:0-5496 GCA_050264735.1 Ignavibacteria bacterium
GAATGGGGATCTATGATTCTACATCCTTTTTTATTGCTTACTGGTATCCTCAAATTTCCGTTTACGATGATATTGACGGCTGGGATAAAATTAATTATACCGGCACGCAGGAATTTTATAACGATTATTCCGATTATGAAGTTGAAATTTCGGTTCCCGGCAGATTTGCAGTGTGGGGGACCGGAATACTTAATAATCCTGAAGAGCTTTTTACAGGCGAATATTTGAAACGATACAAGCTGGCACATAATTCTGAGCAAGCAGTAAAAATAATTTCACCTGAGGACCTGGATAAAAAAAATATTTTTAATAACCGGGAAGCATACAATACCTGGAAATTCAAAGCTGATAATGTTTCCGATTTTTCATTTGCTTTAAGTGACCATTATTTATGGGATGCATTAACTATTAATGCCGGTAAGGATTCGGATAAACCGGTTTTTATTTCAGCTGTTTACAAAAAAGAATCTTTAGACTTTTACGAAGTAGCCGGAATTGCAAAAAGATCTGTTAAATATTTTTCCGACAGCTTACCCGGAGTGGTTTTTCCGTATCCGGCATTGACAATCTTTAATGGGGGTGGGGGAATGGAGCATCCGATGATGGTGAATGACGGTTCTTTTTCTTCAAGTATTGCCACCTTTGGAACAACTTCTCACGAAATTGCACACCAATATTTCCCGTTCTATGTCGGAACCAATGAAAGGAAATATGCTTTTATGGATGAGGGGATGGCTGTAATGGTGCCGATGGACTTCCAGGAAACGGCAATTGAAGGAAATTTTCCGAGAGAACGGAATACAAATCAATATGAAAATATAGCGGGAAAGGAAATGGATATGCCCCCCATGATTCCTTCAGTCCTTTTGAAAGGACAAACTTACAGGATCGCTTCCTACAATCGGCCGGGGCTTGCTTATTATTTTCTCAGGGAAGCAATCGGGAATGATCTCTTTGATAAAGCACTTCAAGAATATATCGCCGGATGGAATGGAAAGCATCCAACGCCGTATGATTTCTTTTATACATTTAACAATGCCGCCGGGAAGAACCTCGACTGGTTCTGGATTCCATGGTTTTTTGAAAGAGGATACCCGGATTTGGCGATAAAGGATGTTAAACAGGAGACAAACAAATTAAAAATTGTAATTGAAAAAACAGGAAACATTCCTATTCCGATCAAAATAACTTTAATAAATGAAGATAATTCTGAAGTTGCTATATACAATACAGCTGCTGTCTGGAAAAATGGTGAAACTGAAATTCTAATAGAATACCGCCTGGAATCAAAAAAAGTGAAATGTGTCAGATTAGGCAGTCCATCAATACCTGATGTAGTCAGTGATAATGATGAATTTATTTTCAATAAATGATGAGTCTTTCACTTTAATAGAATCATTTTCTTTGAGTCGGTGAATCCATTTGCTTTCAAATGATAGATGTAAAGCCCTCCGGATAACTCCGATGCATCAAATGTAATTGAATGTTCGGAAGCCGACATTTCCTTGTTAATTAAAACAGCAACCTCCTCCCCAAGTAAATTAAAAACTTCTAAAGTTACCCAGCCGGCTTCATATAATTTGAATTTTATGGTTGTCGAAGGATTAAATGGATTGGGATAATTCTGTTCAAGAATGAATTGGGCAGGAACCGGTGATTTTGTGTTTATATCTGTTATAGTTGAAATACTGTCGACAAGACTTGCCGCTTCTTCTCTCTGCCCTGAAATTATTAAGTTAAACACACTGTCAAGTGCTGTATTTATATCCTCATTCTCACGATGTTTTTTTCTTAAATTATAAATCTTAATCGGCAGAAGTAAATCGTTAGCCCGGAATATAAATGCAGAGTCGAGTGTATCTTTAACTGATTGTATAATTTCAAGGTATCTGCTTCCAAATTCCTTGGTTGGCTCTATGATAGTGCCTTCTCCGTAATCATTCCAGGTTGCAACCTGTATTACATCAGCGTTATGATCTAATGCCTTCTGCATTGTAGTCTTAAATGTTTGTCCATATTGACTGCTGAGGAAACCATAACTTGCTCCAACACCTGCTTCTTCATAAATATCATGAAACCCCGGAAATACACTTGTAACAAGATATTGATATCCTGCAGCGTTCTGATAGAACTGATTAAGATAATCGTTTAACGAAGTTTGTGAAAGAACTCCGTTTACCGATTTCCACATCGGCGGCCATGGAAATGCACCTGAAGCAGGAGGATTTAAACGGGTATCTAGAGTAAAAAAAGCCGGCGATACGGAAAGTTCTGCAAATATTGATATCCAGTCTGAACATTTTGTAAAATACTGCGGACCGAAAACAAGCAGAGCGGGTCGTCCGTCAATTTTAAGATAAGAGTTTTTTATAAACCAATTATCCTCCAAATAATTCACAACTGTCTTAGCATGTGTTAATGCATTAGCAGAGCTCAAATGCCCGCCGTTAATCATATGCTTAATTGTTTGGTCCTCATAGACAATTGCGAAGGATAAGCCGGCTTTTTCAACCGCGTTAAACAATAATCCGGTGCTTTCATTAATTGTCCCGTAATCCCAAAAGTTTTCAATTCCATACCAGTCAGCAAGCACACCGTCAATACCGCTGATTTTCATCAATAATGTCTGGTATTCAAGAATTAATTCATCATTTGAATCATACGGACCTGTTAAAGGGTAGTAGTGCGAGGCTATTTCTCTGCTCCCGTCCGGCAGAATATTTTCAGGATTAAAATGATTCATAGTCCAATGATACCCCCAATACCCATGGATTTCAGCTGTTTGATACCACGGCATATAATGAACCATAATTTTTGGCAGGCTGTTTTCTTGAGAAATACATAAAGAGCTTATAAAGAAAACAGTAAACAGAGTTTTTTTCATTAAAAAAAGATTTTAATAATAAGTTTATTTCAAAGGTGTAAAAATCCAATTTATCAAAAACACTTATTATGCCATAATTATTATGGTTTTAAATTATTCTAAAAATGAACATGACTATATTTAAATTTAACAATAAAATGTTTCTTATAACTTTGATATTTATTCATTATAAAAATGATATTTAGAAATCATTATATGATTAGTATTTCTTCTGCTCAAATATTATTTTATCGCTCTGGCACGAGAATTTTTAAAAAGTGTTTTCAATATAACTCGTTGGATTATTCAGGATGAAAACCTCTAAACAGTACAGTTATTATCTTTACTTTTTCGGAGGAGCTATTCTTTTAATTGTAGTAATACTTTTATTTTCTTCCCTAAACAATACAAAAATCATAAGTGAAGATGATAATAATATAATTTACCTGGCCGGGCATATATCTTCTGCACACAAAATTGCTATTGAGAAATTTAATAAAAAACAAAAAGGAAAAATCAGGGTAAAAACTGTTGACATCAGCTTTAAAAAATTTAATACCGATGAACATAAAGAATTAATATCGAGGTTTTTAAGGAGTGAAAGCGATAAAGTTGATATTTTTCTTATTGACCAGGTCTGGGTGCCGAGATTTGCAAAATGGTGTGAACCGCTGGAAAATTATTTCAGCTATGCAGAAAGAAATAATATTTTATCCCGCGGGCTGGAATCCTGCAGCGACGGGAAGCATCTTGTTGCTGTTCCCCTATACGTAGATATAGCGTTGATGTATTACAGAAATGATTTATTAAAAAAGTATTCCGGATACAATACAATAAAAACCCGGCTTGACAGCTCGATAACATGGGAAGAATTCATCGAGCTTGGGATGAAACTGAAAAAAGATGGAAAACCGTTTTATGTTTTCCAGGCAAAAGCATTTGAAGGCCTGATGTGCAGTTTCATTGAACTAATGGCTTCACAAGGCACTACGCTGTACAAAAATCAGATATTGCAGCTTAACACTCCATCGGCAAGAAAATCGCTTCAGCTTTTAGTTGATTTAGTACATAAACATAAACTTTCTCCGCCTGAAATATCAATCTTTGAAGAAACCCACAGTTACGATTATTTTATTAAAAATGACGGAATTTTCCTTCGAGGATGGCCGAACCTTGACTGGCATTTTGCAAAAGACTCTCCTGAAGGGGTAAAAATATCAAATCTTGTTAAGACCCTTCCTCCTCACTTTAAAGGTGAAAAAAAGTCTTTCGTGCTGGGAGGCTGGAATATGATGGTTTCGAAATTTTCAAATCACAAAGCGGAGTCTGTTGAATTTATTAAATATTTACTGAGCGAAGACACTCAAAAGATTTTATTTGAAGTGGGAGAGTATATACCTGCTAATGCAAGACTGTATGAAGACATAGGATATACATCAATGAATCCGGAGCTTATTTTCTTTAAAAAAATAATTGATAAAGGATTTCATAGGCCTTTTTTAAAAGACTATACAAAAATTTCAGGTATTATAACTACCTATGCTAATCTTGCCATTACAAATAAATTATCTGTTGAAGAAGCTCTTTTACAGGCTGAGAATAAAATAAACGCTGATTATTTTTTAAGATGAAAAAATTAAAATTCAGATTTACTGAAATAAATTTCAGATTAATGCTTTTCATACTGATTATTATTATCGGGGCACAGCTTGTATTAACTTATTATTCAAAAAATTCTTTCCACTCATTTTTAAACAACACACAGGACTGGTACCAGAATACTTCGGTTAAAAGAATTGCTAACTTGACTTCGACTTCACTGGAGCTTCTCGTTGAGACACAAATGATGCATCCGAATATTACAGCATTTCAAAAAGACAGAATAGTTAAAAGCATTGATATTATCTTTAGTCAGAATATAATGGAAAAGAATGCTGATGAAATGTGCCTGTTTGTTAATTCTAATGATAAATTTGTCCCGATTGATGAAGGAGAAAGACTCTATGATTATATTAATGAAAACCGAAATATAAATGCGGGAATAGAAAAATACATGCATGCTAATCAGCTTTTCGATACAATCCGGGATGAACTGATTCTAATGGAAAAAGTTCATGTTATTGTTGAAAATGAAAGGGTTTTTCATGTCTTCACTCCTTTTACTCCTAATGGGGAATTTCTGGGAGTTTTATATATGAAAATTGTTCCAAATCTTTCATTAATTTCAAATGAATTTATCGGCAGTTATAACAATGTTTCCTATGTTTATATAATACTTGTTTCAACTGGATTAATTTTAATTTATGTGGTATTCAGCCTTACTTTAAGAGCGAAAGAAAAAGCTCAGCAGCTTGCCGGCCAGGAACATGAAAGATTCATTAAAGAAAAAATTGAAAGGGAAAAAGAGAATACTTTTACGAGAAGAATTTATCATGCTTATCATAAGGCGGAGAAAATAATAGGTTTCATTAATATCGATCTTGGATCGCTGAAAGATAAAAACCTTGTTGAAATTCGCGACAGGGTTCAGAAGTATTCCAATTTTATCGGCCGGGTGATATACGATATGAAATATTATGATCCCCCGATTCACAGCATAATCAATCCAATCTTCAGGACTAATGTTAATGAAG
>JBLNGL010000191.1:0-3542 GCA_050264735.1 Ignavibacteria bacterium
GATTAGTCCTTTATAAAAATGGTGAATTTAAAAGCCTCTATGACAGCATTCTTGCCAAAGAAGTTGTTTGGTCGATTTTCGAAGACAGCAAAGGTTCACTTTCTATTGGAACTGAAGGGGAAGGCATATTCGTTTTTAGAACGGATTCTGTTTTATTTTTTGGTATTGGTTCAGGTTTATCAAACAATTACATATGGGATATTTGCGAGGATAAAAGAGGATCGAGTTGGGTTGGAACCAATGGAGCATTTTTAAATCAGATTAAAAATAACAAGGTGAGAGTATATTCCAATAAAGATGGATATCCCGGGGATTATACGATGGCCAGCCTTGCAGATAAGTCAGGCAACCTGTGGCTAGGAGCAGCAGGCTGGGGAATTATTAAATATGACGGAAATAAATTTCAAACAATCAATACAAAGGAAGGGCTCCCGAATAATATTATTTGGTCTATATATGAGGACAGTAAAAATAATATATGGATAGGTACAGACGGAGGATTAACTCTTTATTCAAATGGAATCATGAATTCATTTAATGTTAGGGACGGTTTAAAATCTAATACGGTTTCCTCTATTTATGAAGATTTTGAAGGTAATATTTGGGTGGCTACAAAAGGAGGCGGCATTAATAAATTTAGAGACGGAGCATTAACAACTTTTTCAGAAAGTGAAGGACTGCCGCATGATAATGTATATTCAATTTATTCTAATTGTTCCGATCAAATATGGTTCGGTACAAATAATGGACTCAGCTTATTCAGCAAAGGAAAATTTAAGACATATGGAATCACGGAAGGTCTATCAAATAATATTATTCTTTCTATTGCAGGAAGTAAAAACGGCAATCTTTGGGTCGGTACAGATGGCGGCGGTTTACTTTACCTAAAAAACGGAAGGTTTATTCATTTCGATAAGGAAGATGGATTAGAAAGTAATACAATAGGAGCACTTTATGAAGATAAATCCGGAACTCTGTGGATTGGTACGGATGGAATGGGACTCCAAACTTATAGTGACGGAGGATTCCAAAACTTAAGCTTATATGAAGATGAATCGGCAGAATTTATTTCCTGCATAATGGAGGACAGCAAAGGTAATATTTGGGTTGGGACAAGGGATGGTTCAGGCTTAAGCAGGATTGAAAAAGATACTGTTATTCATTTTTCTACTGAAAATAATTTGCTGAGCAATGATATTGCAGACATCTTTGAGGATAAACAGGAGAATATCTGGATTGCTTCATTCGAAGGATTGAACAGAATAAAAGATCAGAAAATTTATTCATATACCGAAAACAGCGGGCTCCTCAGCAATAGGCTTTACTCAGTGATAGAAGACCAGATGGGAAATTTGTGGATTGGATCGGATATCGGAATTTTCTCGATAAGCATTAAGCAGCTGAATGAATATGACAATGGAAGAATTAAAAAAATTCATTCAAGTGTTTATGGTACAGACGATGGAATGAAATCTTCTGAATGCAATAACGGTTCACCATCCGGAATAAGAACTCCTGACGGAATGCTTTGGTTTACTACAATGAAGGGAGCAGTGCTGATCGACCCTTCAAAAATTAAACCTAATTCATATGTACCCCAAGTTAAAATAGAATCGTTAAAAGTAAAAGGTGAATTGTTCACAACCGGAGGTTTTAGGAAAATTCCGGCTGGCTGAGGAAATCTTGAATTTAATTATACTGCCTTAAGTTTTGCTGCTATTGAAAAGGTGCAATTTAAATATAAACTGGAGGGCTATGATAAGATCTGGATAAACGGAGGAGAGCACAGAAGTGCTTATTATACTAACATGGCTCCCGGGAAATATAAATTTATTGTAATTGCCTGCAATAATGACGGTAAATGGAATACTATTGGCGCTTCGATTGAATTTGAACTGCAGCCGCATTTTTATCAGACAATCTGGTTTTATTTTTTAATTGCACTACTTTTTTTGTTAATAGCATATCAAATATATCTTCTCCGGATTAAAAAATTAATGAAACATGAACGCATACTCGAACAGAAAGTTGAAAAGAGGACAGCAGAGCTGAGCAGTGAGATTCAAACCAGAAAAAAAATTGAAGCAGATTTGATAATGGCTAAAGAAGCTGCTGAGTCGGCTAATAAAGCTAAAAGCGAGTTCTTAGCTAATATGAGCCATGAAATACGAACACCTATGAATGCAGTAATTGGCATGACGGGGCTCTTATTTGAAACGAATCTGACTTCTGAGCAGCTTGATTTTGTTGAAACAATCCGGACCAGCGGTGATTCATTATTAACCATAATTAATGACATTCTTGATTTTTCCAAAATAGAGTCGGGAAGACTTGAGCTGGAAAATCATCCATTCTACCTCCATAACTGCATAGAAGAAGCATTGGATCTTGTTTCCGAAAAAGCAGCAAAAAAAGGAGTTGAACTGGGCTATTTTTTAAGTGAAAATACTCCTCACAGCATTATTGGAGATATAACAAGATTAAGACAAGTGCTGGTTAATTTAACGAATAACGGCGTAAAGTTCACTGAAAAAGGAGAAATAATTGTTTCAGTTGAATCCAAACATTTATCTGGTAATCAGTACAAACTTACATTCTGTGTAAAAGATACCGGAATTGGAATTCCCCCGGAAAAAATGAATAAGCTGTTCCGCTCTTTCTCCCAGGTTGATGCATCAACTACAAGGAATTATGGAGGAACCGGGCTTGGATTAGCAATCAGCAAAAGATTAGTCAATTTAATGGGAGGAGATATTTGGGTTCAAAGCGAATTGGGAAAAGGATCAAAGTTTCAGTTCAATATATATGCAGAATCCAGCAACGGAAAACCTGTTATAATACTTAACGGATATGAAGGCAACCTGAAAGAAAAACGGGTGCTGATTGTTGATGATAATTCAGCAAACAGGGAAATATTAATCCGTCAGACAAAAGAATGGAGGTTATTGCCGACAGCGGTTTCCTCAGGTTTAGAAGCTCTCGAAATGATCAAAGAAAAAGTCCATTTTGATTTCGCAATAATTGATATGCAGATGCCTGATCTGGATGGATTAAATCTTACGAAAGAAATCCAAAAAACCTTTAAACCCTTTGAACTGCCGATAATAATGCTGACTTCGATTGGGAAAAGCGATATTGATTTAAAGAGTGCGGAGTTTGCCGCTATTCTAACAAAACCGGTCAAGCCTACACAGCTTTTTGAGGTGATCACTAGAGTTATAACTAGAAATTCTATAATTCAGAATAAAGTATATAGAGAAGCGGAAGAAAATTACAAGATTTATCCGACTCATCCTTTAAGGATTTTGATTGCAGAAGATAATATGATAAATCAGAAAGTGGCCGTAAAAATTCTTGAAAAATTCGGATACAAACCGGATGTTGCAGGGAACGGCATTGAAGTTCTCGAAGCATTAAAGAAAAAAGAATACAACATAATTTTTATGGATGTACAGATGCCGGAAATGGACGGCATAGAAGCTACCAGATATATTTGTTTGAAATATTCTAAAGAAAATCGCCCGCGTATTATTGCCATGACG
>JBLNGL010000192.1:0-3227 GCA_050264735.1 Ignavibacteria bacterium
CCCCTTTTGATATAACGGAATTTCATTTTGATCAAAAGTTTCAGGATAATCCGCCTTGCTTGAGAAATCTAAATAATATCTTAAAAGTTTTTCGGGCATTTTACTTATGCAGCACGGAGTAATGGAATCCCAGTAATTTCCTGAATCTTTTTTATAATAAACGGCCAGGCTGCTCCAGATATCTTTAACGCTTTTACCAAACATACAGATACAAACTTTTTTTATCTTTGGCTTTAATTTTCTCTTTTTTATGGAAATTTTTAATTTGATCCGGAAAAAATTCCGGTTATTAAAGTAATTTATTGATTTAATTGAACTTATAATAGGACATTTATGAGCCTGCATTCGTTCATATATAAAATTGCTCCCACGCCTGTATGGAAAATCGGTGCAGGAATTTATCATTACTATTTGAAAAAAAAGTATTTAAGAGGGAAAAGACCTGTTATACAGGCCGAAACCTCCAAAGCAAAACCGAGAAGAATTAAGGAAGGTTTTTTTGAAAAGTATACAAAAGGTAAAGGTTTGGATATCGGATACGGCGGCGATCTAATTGCACCTAATGCAGACGGATATGATTTTGAGCATGGGGATGCGCAATATTTAAACAAAGTTAAAGATGAACAATATGATTTTGTTTATTCTTCCCATACCCTGGAACATTTACCTGATCCAGGCACAGCTTTGAAAAACTGGTTCAGGGTTTTAAAAAAAGGAGGATATTTAATTTTATACATTCCCAACAGAGATCTTTATGAAAAGAAAAAAACCTTGCCTTCCCGTTTTAATCCAAACCACACTGCTTTTTTTTTAATTGATAAGGATGATGAACCGGATACCATTGGAATTATTCCATTAATTGAAAGAACCTTAAACAAGTATGAATTAATTTATGCAAAGGAATGCAGCGAAGGTCATACCATAACCGATCCTGAAGTCCACAGCGATGGCGAGTATTCGATTGAAGTAATATTGAAGAAGTTGAAATGAACTGGAATGTTATCTTGCAATTAAGTTAAAAGCTTTCTTTCAAGCTTCTAAACGCCGCTCTGAAAATATCAATAGATTTATCTTTCAGTATCCAGGCATTAAAAAGATAAATCGAGCCGAAGAAAAGAACGGTAATTAATCCATTCAACAGAGAAGAGCCGGTAAAATATTGCGGGTTCAAAATCGAAACCAGCATCCAGCTCAGCAGTGCATTTAAAATAGAAACTGCAAATTCTGCATAGAATAAATTCTTCCCTTCGAGCTTTATCATTTTAAAAGCAACTGCAAATGAAGCCGCGAAGAAAAATATATAGCTTACGGAGGAGCTAAGGGCTAATCCGTTCTGTTTCAGGGAATTCACCAAAATAAAACTCAGGATGATTTTAATCAGAAAACCGGCAGATGCAATAATCAGCAGATGCTTAACCAGCTTTGCGCTGTACATCAGCTTATTAAGCACTGCATAGGCTGAATAAAAAATAATGCTGAGTGCATAATATTTCAGAACATCCGCCGTCATCAAGGTATCATTAAATTTAAATTCTCCTCGCTGAAAAAGGATGCCGATAATCGTTTCTCCATAAAGGAAAAAAATAAATGCGACCGGTACAAATAAGAAAAAATTTATCCTGAAAAAATTATCCAGCCTTTCAAATAATTCCTTCAGCGAGTTTGTAGACAAATTTTCCGAAAGCTTCGGAAAAACGGCAGTCGAAATGGCAATGGATATAATTGAAATCGGAAGTATATAAACATTGGAGGCATAATTCAGTGCGGCTATTCCTCCCCTTTCAACTTTGTCATAAAAATACCTGTCAATCAGAGGATAAATTTGGTTGATAACCTCAATTAAAATTGTAAACCCCAAAATAAGGTTTAATCTGCCGGTTCCGCTAAGATTAAAATTGAATTTAAGAAATATAATTTTTTCCTCTTTTCCCAGGATTAAAAACAAAAATAGAAGCTGAAGCAAAGTACCTAGTAAATAACCTACAGCTATGCTGAATACGCCTAAAATCTTATTAAAAATAAGGACTAGAATTATAATCGAGAGGTTAAGGAATAATGTTGAAACCGCCGGGGATTTAAAATCAAATTTCGACTGGAGATAAGCCGTCAGTATTGAGTATGCTGCATTAAGAGGAATGGTTATTAAAAATATTCTAAATATGCTGTATGCGGTTTGATGCAGGTGTTCACTAAGTTCATAACTCATATAAGAGTTAATAATAACAGGTGTAAAGACAAACAGAAGCAAAGCAAAAGCAAAAGATAATAATACAAATAACCAGAATGTATTAACCAGGAATTGGGCGGACTTTTTCCGGTCAGCAGAGTAACCGGTATAGGACGGAATGAAGTAATTCTGTGCAAGGTAATAGACAGCGGTATTTATGGAAAGAGCCAGAATGGAACCTACCAAATAGATTTCATAATCCGCTTGGAGCCCGAAAATAGTAGCATAAATCAGCTCCCTGATGAAACCGAAACCGCGGCTGATTATTCCTGTTAAGGTAATTATTATTGATCCGCCGGCTACAGTTGAACTGAATCTTTTAGACATTTATAAGGGAGATGTAAAACATTCTTTCAGGTTGAAGAGAGAGAAATTTTATTAATGAACCGGGATATTCTTTATCTTTTCCCTAAAGTAATCGATTGTCATCCTTAAACCTTCGGTTCTGCTCACTTTCGGTTCCCACCCTAATATTTTTTTTGCTTTTGCAATATCGGGCTGCCTTACTTTTGGATCGTCTGCGGGAAGATCTTTATAAATAATTTTACTTTTTGATCCTGTAATTTTAATTACTTCCTCGGCAAATTCTTTTATTGTAATTTCATCCGGGTTGCCGATATTGACCGGATCGGATTCGTTAGACATCAGGAGCTTAAAAATACCGTCCACCAGGTCCGATACATAACAGAAGCTTCTAGTCTGCGAACCGTCGCCGAATACCGTTAAATCTTCCCCGCTTAATGCTTGCCCCACGAATGCGGGCAGCGCTCTTCCGTCATTCAATCTCATTCTGGGTCCGTATGTATTAAAAATCCGGACGATCCTTGTTTCTATTCCGTGATACCTTTGGTAAGCCATTGTCAATGCTTCGGCAAACCTCTTAGCCTCATCATAAACGCCGCGGGGACCGATAGGATTTACGTTCCCCCAGTAGTCCTCGTTCTGAGGATGAATAGTAGGATCTCCGTATACTTCCGATGTAGAAGCTAAAAGGAACCGG
>JBLNGL010000193.1:0-3379 GCA_050264735.1 Ignavibacteria bacterium
CTGTTTGAAAAATATGTCATCGAGTTGGATTACCAAAATAAAATTTTGAATATGTACAATCCGGATAACTACCAATACAAAGGTAATGGCAAGCAAATCCCGATATTTGTTCACGGTGTTCCTTATACTAAAGCTACTGTAATTCTTCCGAACAATGAAAGTATTGAAGGGACGTTTATGATTGATAATGGTTTCGCCGGCGAAGTTTCTTTCACAACACAATTTTGTCTCAATCATAATTTACCAGGTCAAATGAAAAATTCTGTCCCAAGTATTCAAACCGGCGGAGGCGGCAATTCTGGTAATAAAGTTGGAAGAATTAACGCATTAATTTTCGGTGGATATAAATTAGATAATCCAACAGCTGCTTTATCAAGCGATACAAAGGGGGGAATGGCTCGCAAAGATATTGCGGGATTAATCGGCAGCGGAATACTGAAACACTTCAAAGTTGTTTTCGATTACTGGCGAAGCCGGATGATTCTTAAGCCATACGATTCCGCTTTTGAATCGATGGATTGGGATATGAGCGGTATGTTTCTCTACTCCGAAGGCAATAACTTCGATCAATTCTATATTTACAATGTAATCCCTGGCTCTCCAGCAGATGAAGCAGGTATTAAAGGCGGCGACCAAATCATTTCTATTGACGGAACCAATGCCAGCAGTTATTCACTCGATGAAATTGCTAAAATGTTTAAACTTAATGGGAAACAGTATAAAATTGTTTTATTACGTGATAACAAAAAAATTAATGTAGAAATTAAATTGCATAAGATGATCTAATAAAACACAAAAAGAGGGAAAAATAATTGATTAAAAAACTGCATATAACAAAAATTTTTTTAAGTAATTATTGGCTTTGTAATTCTAATTAAGCCGTCTGTTCAGGGCAGCAGCTTAACCGCAAAGTCATTAGGTGCATCTATTATTGCCAATGAATATTTGGCTTCTTATTATTTTCAGCGCATTCCCTCAAATATATATTCATTAAATTTTGATAAGGGATATCAATTTCAACAGTTTCTTTTTCAATACGTATTGATATTTGTTTTTTCAGCTTCTTTATATAGGGGGTTTTAATGGATTCTGAAAAATCATATTCTTTCTTCATTTTATTTCACCTCATTATAATATTTGCTTTCAGATTTAGTTGCTTTTCTTGCAAAGATAATACGAATAACTTCATCATTTTCTTTGTATGTATGAACCTCAACTATGAAAAAACTAACTTCCATTTTTATTTTAATATTTAGTCTTTCCTTAAGAGGACAATGGATACAGTTACAGAAGGCTACTATGGAAGGTCACTATTTTAATGAATAAAGGCAAGTGCCTTTATGGGAGACTCAACCTGACCTGGTAACGCGACCGCTCTTAGAATGAAAGTGTTGAGTTTTCAATTTACAACTTACGATACGAAAGCAGATTTTATATTTAAAAACATAATCCAACGCGCTGGAACGTTGCATGGCAGCTTAGCTCCATATCGTTAGGCTGTTTAAACATAAAAGGATATAATTATAATTAATGTTAGTGTTAAAAAGATAAATAATTATTTAATAAATTAAATGTCGCAACCAACCATTAAAATTGCCGCACATATCCCTTCCCCTATTTGTTACATGCTAATAGATTACGGATGTTTAATATAAACAATTGGGTTATTAATAAATAAAGAACAAAGTTAACGTAATTTTAACAAAGGAGACGCAACATGAGAAAAATAATAGTCATATCTATGATTACATTAGATGGAGTAATGCAGGCGCCTGGTGGACCTGAGGAAGATAGATCAGGCGGTTTCAAATATGGCGGCTGGGTTGCATCGTATGGTGACGAAGTTTTTGGTAAGGTCCTGGAAAGACAAATGAAATCTGCAGATCTACTTTTGGGCAGAAAAACATTTGAGATTTGGGCTGACTTCTGGCCAGAGCATGAAAATGGATGGCCGGGTATTAATGATGTCACAAAATACGTCATGTCCAAGACCATTAAAAAGTCAGATTGGAAAAACTCAGTTTTCCTCAAAAGCTTGGCAGATATCGAAAAGCTCAAAAATTCAAAAGGTTCTGACATTCAAGTTTGGGGCAGCTCCAAGCTCATCCAGACACTACTCGAAAATGATTTAGTTGACGAACTCTGGCTCAAAATTTTCCCGTTGACTCTTGGTAAAGAAAAAAAATTGTTTGACAATGGCACGATTCCGGCAGCATTCACAATAATAGAGAGTGTTGTTACACCAAGTGGAGTTATTATTGCCAATTACAAGCGAGCTGGAAAAGTTAAGACAGGTACTATTGGAGCTTAAGGCGGCTAACTTATTTATATTTCCCCAAATAAGCTGAATATCTTCACCCTGTGTTTTAGTTTTAAATCATTGGCGGCATTTCCGCAATCAAGCTGTAAAATTAAAAATTTTGGGGATTGCCTAATCTGCGACTCAAGGCGGCCATCGTTTTTCACATTCGGCAGTTTAGAGATATTCGGGTTAGTCTTTACGTTTCGGCAGTCTTGTTCAAAGTAGTCTTGCTATGAAAGTTTTCTCTAATTAAAAAATTATTTAACAAGTTCGGCATTGTTGTTCTGGGCAGCGGATTAAGCACAACGCCATTAGGGTGAGTTCTAACTATAAAAGTTATTTACTAAAAGCGTCGTTGTTGTTACTAATTTTTTTTGTTTACTTTGCAATGCGATCCAACTTGTTTAAACTTGATTAATTAAAAAAATAATTTTATAATTTTTGGGTTTAGCTTTTCATACTCAGGCGTCTGTATTAGGCTGTGACTTGCCGTCTTTTTCCGATTAATCATGAGAAGATGGGATCAGTTGCCAGATCGTAAGCTTTGCAATCCACTAAATTGAAAGGAAATTGAAGATGAATGAAGATAGCAAAAACCCTGCAGCGGGCAAATTTGGTAGTACCTTTGGCCGGAGAGGTAGATTGAATCGCGATTGGTGGCCTAACCAGTTAAACTTAGGCATTCTTCACCAGCACTCCCAAGTTTCTAATCCAATGGGTCCTGATTTCAATTACGCAGAAGAATTCAAGAAGCTTGATTTCTTTGCCCTAAAAAAGGATCTAAATGCACTGATGACCGATTCGCAGGAATGGTGGCCTGCAGATTGGGGACATTATGGTGGCCTCTTTATTCGCATGGCCTGGCATAGTGCCGGGACCTACCGCACTGCTGACGGCCGCGGCGGCGGCGGAACAGGCAGCCAGCGTTTTGCACCGATCAACAGCTGGCCCGACAACGGCAATCTGGACAAGGCACGCCGCCTGCTTTGGCCCATCAAAAAGAAATACGGGAATAAGATTTCCTGGGCTGATATTATGATCTTAGCCGGCAACTGCGCATTGGAGTCGATGGGTTTC
>JBLNGL010000194.1:0-2851 GCA_050264735.1 Ignavibacteria bacterium
GGATCATCCCATGGGTGCATTTTTATATTCTATCTCAACCATGCATTGTATGACTGTATCGCTGGCTCAAGGCGGGATAGGTCTGGGAGCAATGTGGGGAAGAGAAACAGCATTAAAAATGTTGAATGATGCCGGCTTCAGAAATATTGAAATAAAAAATCTCCCTCATGATATTCAAAATGATTATTACATAATCAAGAAGGATTAAAGAGGCTTAATTATTATTAGTGCATATATAAAGAGAAAGGATAAAAAGATGAGAAGAATTTTGAAGAATTTTCGGGGAAGGATGCTGAATTTTTTGTTACCTTCCGTTTGCCTAAGCCTTCTGAATGTTGAAATTAATTTTCCTCAGCATCATTCAACAACCCATGAAGGTTCTGTAGGAAAAGTTAATTTCCCGATTTCAAGCACTGAAGCCGGGCAGAAACAATTTGATCATGCTCTTGCAATGCTGCATCATATGATGTATGATCATGCCGAAAAAGAATTTAAAGCTTTAGTCGATACAGATCCAAATTGTTCAATGGCACACTGGGGTATTGCTATGTCGTCATTTCATCCGTTATGGCATGAACCAAATAAGGAAGATTTACAGAAGGGCTCTGAAGCCGTTCAAAAAGCTTTAAAGATAAATCCGCCTACAAAAAAAGAGCAGGATTACATATCTGCAATTGGAGAATTTTATAAAAGCTGGGAGATTGTTAATCATGCTACACGTCTTTCAAACTGGGTGTCTGCTCAAGAAAAGCTATACAAAACTTACCCCGAAGATGTAGATGCCGGAGCATTTTATGCATTGTCTCTCATAGCATCTGCCCCAAAGGAAGATAAAGAATTTAAAAATCAAAAAACTGCAGGTAAACTGCTTGCGAAACTGCATAAGCAGGCACCAGAGCATCCCGGTTTATTCCACTACATAATTCATGCATATGACAATCCAATGCTTGCTAAAGATGCGGTTGATGTTGCACGCGGGTACGATAAGCTTGCTCCGGACGTACCCCATGCCTTGCATATGCCAAGCCATATTTTTGTACGCCTCGGTTTATGGGATGATGCAATTGACTGGAATATCCGGTCCGCAGCTTCAGCAAAAAAGAATTCATTAGGGGAAATAGTTTCCCTTCACTATCCACATGCACTGGATTATTTGATGTATTCTTATCTTCAGAAAGCAGAAGATAAACTTGCAGAAGAAACCTTGTCTAAAGTAAATGCACCGGAAAATTATGAAGACAATCTGGCTTCAGCTTATGGAATAGCCGCTTCGCAAGCCCGGTATGTTCTTGAAAGAAAACAATGGAAGGAAGCCGCTGAACTTCCGGTGCGTACCCATTCTGCTTTTCCCTGGGATAAATATCCTTTCGCTGAAGCAATTACCTATTTTACACGAGGTTTGGGTGCTGCAAGAATTGACAATGTAGCAGCGGCAAAAGATGCCTTAAAAAAATTAGATGAATTGCATAAAAATACTTTGGATAAAGGGCAAAATTATTGGGCAACTCTGGTTGACGCTCAGCGAATTACGGTTAATGCATGGACTGCTTATTCCGAAGGGAAAAAGGATGAAGCACTTAAACTTATGAAAAAAGCAGCCGATCTTGAAGATTCGGTAGATAAACATCCTGTTACTCCCGGTGCTGTTTTACCTGCCCGCGAACTTTTAGGAGATATGCTGATCCTTCTTAATAAACATGTAGATGCACTTGCTGCTTATGAAACGAGTCTAAAGATTTCACCAAATCGTTTTTACAGCATTAATGGTGCTGGATATGCCGCAAAGCTTGCCGGCGATTCTGATAAAGAGAATTATTTTTATACTGCTCTCAATCAATTAACTGCTGATGCCGATAGTGAACGGCCTGATTTAGACAGATGAAAACTTTTTTAGCTGAGAATTGAATATTACTTGTTTAAAAGATCATTCAAATACGTTATTGTGTAAGTCTTAATTATATAGAAGATCTTCAAAATTTTTCAAAGAACAGCCGGTCTTTATTCGGACTTGAAAAAGTTTAAGAGCACAGGGAAAAAATAAAGAAGCAGATGAAATTCAGAAACAATTTGAAGAGGCATGGTCTCAAGCAGATATAAAAATATCTTCATCAAGAATTTTATAAACTTTTATTTAGCAGTTGCTCCTCCGCAGCTGCTCCCTGCGCCCGCTGTGCATCCAAAACAATGTGAATCGAAAAAAATATTTCGCTTTACCAGGTTTTCATAATTAAAATTAAAAACAGTCATTGGGATGTGATTCATTACCTGCATGTCAAGCATCTGGTTGAAATCGCAGTCGTAGAGCTTTCCGTCATAACCCACATTTAAAAGCGATCTGCACATAATACCTTGTGCCGCCGATGGATTAAACGCATTAACAAGTTTCGTCATATATTCTTCATATGTTCCGAGTCTTTCCAGCTGCTCCTTAAAACGATGTATAGGCATATTTGTTATTGTATACAGATTATTAAATTTAAGTCTATAATTCTGCCAAAGTTTTTCCTTAAAATCTTTTTCAAGTGATTGCTGCGATGCAGGAAGAAAAGCACCTACAGGATTATAAACCAGGTTTAATTTTAATTCCGTTGATTCATCTCCGTATCCTTTTTCATTCAGCATCCTCATCGATTCAATGCTCTTTTGAAATACACCTTTGCCTCTCTGTTTATCTGTAAAGTATTCCTGGTAATAAGGAAGCGATGCAATTATTTCCACACTATTTTCCGCAAAGAATTCCGGCAGATATTTTTTTGATTTACCGGTATTCGGGTTCCCATCTATTGTTACTGTAAAATTATGCCTAACCATGATATGTTTACAAAACTTCCTGCCTGATTGCACAAAGTAA
>JBLNGL010000195.1:0-2697 GCA_050264735.1 Ignavibacteria bacterium
GAGGTGGTAAGAAGAGGAAAAGATATTTACTTAAATGGTGAATTAGTTGATTCACAAAACGGACCGATTTACGGTTTAGCCGTAGATCTGGGAACCACTACAATTGTCGTGTACCTAATTAACCTAGAAACCGGGGAAATTACAGCCGAATCTGCTTTTGAAAATCCGCAGCGGTTCGGCGGCTCCGATATAATGGCTAGGATTCACTACGATACCGAACATAAGGATAAGCTTCTTCAGAGAACACTAGCTGGATATTTAACGCATGCAATCGAGGAATTCCCGGTCGATCCTTCTGCGATTTATGAAGCAGTAGTAGCGGGGAATTCAACTATGCGCGATCTTTTCTTCCGGTTAAACGTATATTCTATCGGGCAAAATCCGTATCGTTCTATCACTGAAATTGAAAAATTAGAAGGCAGGCGCGAAAATACCACTTTGGTTGCTTCACCGAAAAGATTGAGTCTACCGCTTAATCCTAAAGCCCGGATTTACAGCCTCCCTATAATTACAGGACATGTCGGGGCGGATGCCGCTGCATGCATGCTGGCTGTAAACATGGCTCATGAAGAAAGATTAATTGCGATTATGGATATCGGCACAAATACTGAAATTGTATTGGGGAATAAAGAAAAAATTCTGGCTGCTTCTTGTCCGGCCGGTCCCGCATTTGAAGGAGGAAATATTTCATGCGGAATGCCGGCATTATCAGGTGCAATTGAAAAATTCAATATAAATAAAGACGGCATAAATTCAATCAAGGTAATCGATAATTCTGAGCCCCAAGGTATCTGCGGATCTGGTTTAATAGACCTTCTCAGCGAACTTCTTAAAAACAATTTGATGAATAATCTCGGCAGGTTAAGCAATGATGAAAGTGAATTTACTGTTTATTCCGGAAGTAATTATGAAATTAAAATAAATGAAAAAGATATTAATGAATTAGCTCAGGCTAAAGGAGCTAATGTTGCGGGGCTTCATATTATATTCAATAATTACGGCATCAATTTTAATGATGTAGATATTTTCTATATCGCCGGGGGTTTCGGCAGGCATATAAATATAGAGTCTGCAAAAAGGATCGGATTAATTCCGAATATTGATGATTCGAAAATTCTGCAGATCGGAAATGCTTCTATTGAAGGTGCATCGATCGCCTTGTTATCAAAATCTAAACGTTGTGAGATTGAAAAATTAGTAGAGAAAGTTATACATTGCAGGCTGGAAACTGATCCTATGTTCTTTAATTATTTTGTGGAAGGATGTCAATTTAATCCGGTGGAATCTTTAACGGTGTAGAATGAATCTATTGAAAGATTTAAAGCCGAATGGAGATGTCAGCGAAGCAGAATATAAACGCCTCCTTGGTTATCCTTTTGATCATCAGCTTTCGGGAAAAGCACGGGAGCTTGCGGACTGGGCCAGAGATTGGTACAGCCAAAACGGGCATCCATGGATTTATTCAATATTACTTGAGAATTTAGAATATGAAAATGAGATTCTAAAGATTGAAAATATTGAACTTTCCTCTAAAATTTTATACAATCAATTTTATGATAGCGGATCGGATAAAGCCGTTCTTGCAATAGTCAGCGCCGGAAAGGAATGTGAAGAAAATGTCCGCCGGCTGTGGCATGAAAATAAACCTGACGAATATTTTTTTCTTGAAATTTACGGTTCTGCAGTTGTAGAGCACCTGGTCGCAGTTGGCGGATTTTTTTTATGCGATTGGGCTGATAAAAACAAATCGGCGGTCCTGCCTCATTATAGTCCCGGCTACACCGGATGGAAAATTGAAGATCAAAATGAACTCTGGAAATTAATTATTAATTACAAAACGGAATTGCCCGGTGAAATCAACCTGATGGACAGCGGTATGCTGAACCCGAAAAAATCGATGCTGGCATTATTCGGAATTACTAAGCACATCGAGAAAGCAGCAAACTTCTCAGAACTTATTCCTTGTAAAAGTTGTTCATTTAATCCTTGCCAATATAGACGCTTGCCGTATAAGCTTTGGCGGAGTCAAATTGAGGATGTGAATAGTTTAGTAAGCAGAAATTTATCCAAAGAGATAACACAATCTCTGCAGAAAAATGGGAATAATGGCAATAATCATTCTCAACTGAATCACAATGCAAAATATTCTTTAAATCGGAAAGCTTTGGAGAAATGGTCTAGGGAGCGGCTTAATTTAAAAATAGCTGATGATGGTTCTGTTGAAGGTTCATTCCGATACGAAGGTACAACATGTTCTAATCTCGGCCATAAACTTGAGTTTGATTATTATATAAAGTTAAGCTCTCCGATTGAAGGATATAAAATAATTTCATTAAATTGCATTCCTTCGGATGAGGGATATAAATACATGTGCGGGTACATTAAAGATGACCAGATATTAAATGTGATTTCCAAGGAAAAGCCGCTGTTAGGAAAACCGATTGATGAGGTATTAAAATGGGAAAGGGAATCTAGTCCGGAAGGCTGTTATTGTAACCCGGAAAGCCGCATTCATAAATGGGTAATTTTGTTTGAAGTATTGCATTTAGCTCTTGTACAGTATGAAAAAAAGAACAGGAATTTTCAAACAAAATTTTCTAATAATTTGGGAGAATTAATTATTGATTAAGCTCTGTGATATTGACAAAACCGCAAAGGAAAAATTACCTCCTAAATTAATCGATAAATCAGGAATAG
>JBLNGL010000196.1:0-4253 GCA_050264735.1 Ignavibacteria bacterium
ATATAAAAAATGGGGTATCGAAATAATGGGGTGTAAAAATAAAAGCTAGGGGAACGAAAAGGATCCTGTGCACAGGTTCCTTTTTCGTTTTTAGCAGCGTCTGAGTTTATATTCATGCCTCTTTCCAATAATCATTTAAAGAACTATATTATAGTGTAATTTAACTTTCAAATAGTTAAATAAAAATTAACTAAAGAGAAAGGAGCTGATAAAATGTTGACAAAAGGGGCATTTGAAAAAGCAAAAAATTACTTTGAATCCCACCATAAATTTTCTGAAGATAAAAAACTTTATTGGGGTCCTTGCATAACAATATCCCGCCAGACAGGCGCAGGTGCAGATAAAATAAGCGAAGCTCTGATAAAATTTTTTGATGGTTTTAAAAAAGAAAATTCACCTCAGTGGACCGTGTTTGATAAAAATTTAATAGAGAAAGTTCTTGAAGATTATAAGCTCCCTCATCAGCTTGCGGAAGTGATGGAAGAGAAAAAATATTCAGCGATTATCTCCATGGCTAATGAATTGTTAGGCGGACAGCCTGGGATCTGGGATTTGATCCATAAAACAACACGTACGATTCTCCAGCTTGGACAAACCGGAAATGTTATTATTATCGGCAGAGGAGGAAACATTATTACAGCCCGTTTAAAAAACAGCTTTCATGTAAGGCTCGTTGCTTCAATGGAGGATAGAATTAAGCATGTGCAGGAATATTACCAGCTCGACAGAACCAAGTCCATTGAATTCATTAAAAAAGATGATGCGGCAAGGAAAAACTATCTAATGACTTATTTCAATAAAAATATTGACGACCCGCTCCTTTATCATCTGACAATTAATACAACTATTCTGCCTTATGAAGATGCGGCGCAATTAATTGGTATGCAGGTGCTGCAGAAATTCCCGGAGATGTTTAAAAAGATTGATGAGATATTTACAGCAAACATAGTTTCTATATAAAAAACTCAAATAACCGCAGTACTTTCTGTACTTGATTTCATTCCTTTCAGCTCTCTTATTTCTTGCTTAATTTTTATTTAATTATTTAAACAATCTATGAGAATCGGAAAATATAATCTTCATACTATTGAATCGGGGTTTTTCGCATTGGACGGGGGTGCAATGTTCGGAATAATTCCTAAACCCTTGTGGGAAAAATCCAATCCTGCGGATGAAAAAAACCGCATCAAGCTGGCGACCAGGAATCTGCTGCTGAAATCGGATTCGAAAAATATTCTAATTGATACCGGGATGGGAACCAAGTGGAATGAAAAATTCAAAGAAATATATTGGATTGATCAGGATGATTATTCACTCGAAAAATCTTTAATGGATATAAATTTAATTCCGGAAGATATTACAGATGTTATTCTGACTCATCTTCATTTCGATCATACCGGGGGATCTACAAAAACCTTGGACGGCAAGTTAATGCCGGCATTTCCTAATGCAGTATACCACGTCGGCAAAAAAAATTTCGATTGGGCAAGTAATCCGTCGGAAAGAGATAAAGGAAGCTATTTAAAAGAGAATTTTCTTCCTCTGAAGGAAACAGGCGCACTGTGCTTTACGAATACCGAAAAAAAATTTGACGATGAAATTGAATTAATTGAAGTAAACGGACATACATTCGGACAGCAGCTTGTTAAGATAGAAGATGCCGATAATGCAATTCTCTTTTGTGCGGATTTATTTCCTACAACCACACATATTAGTCTGCCGTATATCATGGGTTATGATCTTCAGCCGCTTGTTACACTCGCCGAAAAAAAGAAAATATTGAACATGGCGGCGGAAAAAGATTGGAAATTATTTTTTGAGCATGATCCGTGCATCGCGGCGGCTGTTGTCGAGAGATCAGAAAAAGGATATAAAATTAAAGAGAAGCTCATATCAATTGATTAAAAAAGAACTTGAAGGATTTACAGAGCTTTGTTCAATCAATGATTTGAACGAAGCCCAGGGAAAAAGATTTATTGTCGATGAAACAGAAATTGCTGTTTTCAAATTAAACAATAATGTTTTTGCCTTAAGCAATATCTGTCCCCATCAGCATACCGCTTTAATATATGACGGTTTTTTAGAAAACGGGTACGTCGTTTGTCCTGCACACGGCTGGATGTTCGACCTGAGGACAGGGAAAACTCCCGCCGGCAGCAGGGGATTGGATCAATATGCAGTGAAGATTATAGATGAAAAAATTTTCGTGAAGGTGAGTAAAAAAGAATTTAAATGGTGAATAAAATAACAAATGAAATAGTGATATCTAAAGCGAAGGAATTGGGATTTAATTTGATTGGATTTGCACCTGTCCGCGATTTAACAGCCGAATATGAAAATCTTCTTGAATGGATTTCAAGAGGTTATCATTCCGGCATGAAATACATGGAAAATAATCTGGATAAAAAAAGAGACGTGACAAAAATTTTCCCGGACGCAAAAAGCATAATTTCTCTTGGAATGAATTATTATCCAAAAGGAGATTTTACAAAAGATAAATCGATTGGGAAAATTTCCAGGTATGCATGGGGAAAGGATTATCATCTTGTAATTAATCAAAAGCTTGATAATCTGACGGATGATTTAATATCCATTGATCCTGAATTTCAATCAAGTTATTATGTTGATACCGGCCCGGTTATGGATAAAGCCTGGGCTGCAAAAGCAGGTGTAGGTTGGATGGGAAAGCATACAAATGTAATAAACAGGGAATACGGCAGCTGGTTTTTTATAGCAAATATTATTACAAATTTTGAATTTAAATATTCCATACCGGCAGATGATTCCTGCGGGTCATGTACTGCATGCATAGATGCCTGTCCCACAAACGCAATAGTAGAAGAATATCTGCTGGATGCTTCAAAATGCATTTCCTACCTGACTATTGAAAATAAAAATGAAATACCGGAAGAATTCAAAGGGAAGATGGATAACTGGATTTTCGGATGCGACATCTGCCAGGATGTTTGTCCGTGGAATGAAAAATTTGCTAGAGAAACAACGGTGAAGGATTTTTCACCTGAAGAATCGAATAAAGAATTCCGTTTGAAAGAAATTCTTGAAATAAATGAAACGGAGTTCCGTGAGAAATTCAGGCAGAGCCCGGTTAAAAGGGCAAAGCTTTCCGGTTTAAAAAGAAATGCTTCTTTTGTAAAATTATTATAACTAAAAATTTAAAGTATTAATCCCTTTTTGAATCCCATCAGTTATTTTGTAATCTAATATGATAAAAAGAAGTTTAACCATTTGAATAGATATCCTATTTTAGGGGAATAAATTTTCTGAATTTAAGGAGTGAAAATGTCGGATAATCAGAATAATAATCATCATAAAGTGGCAATAATAGGATCGGGTCCGGCAGGATTAACTGCCGCGCTGTATAATGCCAGGGCAAACCTTAATCCTGTTATTTATGAAGGGCTTCAACCTGGAGGACAATTAACAATAACGACAGAGGTTGAAAACTATCCCGGTTTTGAAAATGGAATCAATGGTCCGGAATTAATGGATATTATGCGGAAGCAAGCCCAGCGTTTTGGTGCAAAATCTTTTTTTAAAGAGATTACTCAAGTTGATTTTTCAAAGAGGCCTTTTACATTAAAATCCTACGAAGAAGTAATTTTTGCGGATGCTGTAATCATCTCTACAGGAGCATCGGCAAAATTATTAGGTCTCGAGAGTGAAAAGAAATTTATGGGATACGGTGTATCGGCATGTGCAACATGCGACGGGTTCTTTTTTAAAAATCAGAAAGTGCTGGTAATAGGCGGCGGCGATACGGCAATGGAAGAAGCCAACTATTTAACAAAGTTTGCATCTGAAGTAGTTGTGGTTCACCGTCGTGAAGAATTTAGAGCCTCAAAGATTATGATCAATCGTGCGAAGAAGAATCCAAAAATCAAATTCTTAACCAATAAAGTTGTGAAAGAAATTCTCGGTAAAGAAGAAAACGGCAGAAAAACAATGACCGGTGTAATCATTCAGGATACAAAAAACTTATCGACTGAAAAAATAGATGCCGATGGTTTATTTGTTGCAATCGGCCATAAACCGAATACTGAATTATTTAAAGGCATACTCGATATGGATGAAATAGGGTATTTAAAAATTAAGCCGGGTACTACAAAGACAAACATTGAAGGAGTTTTTGCCGCGGGAGATGTTGCGGATAAATCTTACAGGCAGGCAGTTACTGCTGCAGGCTCGGGCTGCATGGCTGCAATTGATGCAGAAAGATGGCTGGAAGAGCAAGG
>JBLNGL010000197.1:0-3468 GCA_050264735.1 Ignavibacteria bacterium
ATGATCTTGATGGAATATACATCTATGATCGAAATGAAATTATTACAAACATTTCCATATTTTCTCATTACAATATTCCTTCCGGCTGGAAGCTTTTCCAGAATTATCCGAATCCGTTTAATCCAAGTACAACCATAAAGTTTTCACTTAATGGTACAGTTTATGTAACTTTAAAAATTTATAATTTTCTAGGACAGGAAATAACACAGCTTTTATCGCAAGAAATGAATGCCGGTACTTTTGCGATAGATTGGGATGCTTCTAAATATGCAAGCGGAGTGTATTTCTATTATCTGCAAGCCGGGAGCTTTTCTGAAACTAAAAAATTAATTTTATTAAAATAAATTTTGATATAACACCCCAACTAGCTGCACGAGGTTCGGGTTAGGTACCGGATATTAAGCGACTTGTTCAAGGTAATTTGGAAAAAAATTTCTTCTAATTGTTAATTTTTAATTATTCATTGTTATTTTGGTTATCAAAATCGAATGAAAAAAATTTTTTACTCTCCGATCATAATAAGTTCATATCTTGTTTTGTTAATAATTATTCAGATTATTCTGATACAATCCGGTAATATCTTTGCCCAAAGCACTCCGCGGATTTTTATAAATGAAATTCTTTCAGCCAACCTTTCAACAAATCCTGATATGGTTGACTTCGGAGATTTTTCAGATTGGATTGAACTTTATAATGATGAAAACACAAGTATAAATATCGGCGGATTTTACCTGACGGATGACTTTACTCAGCCGGCGAAATGGCAAATTCCTGTAAACACAATTATTCCGGCTAAAGGCTTTTATTTGGTCTGGGCAGATGGTTATAATGATGTTCCCGGCAAAACTTATGTAAGAAGCTGGTGGCCCGGTAATATTCAATTTACAACCAAATGGTGCCATACAAATTTCAAATTAAACAAAGATGGTGATGCAATCGGTTTATTTGATGCCGGCGGAAATAAATTAGACTCGGTTGTTTTTCCAAATCAGGTAATTGATGTTTCCTATGGAAGGAAACCGGATGGAAGCAGCAGCTGGTATTACTTTGGTGAACCCACACCTTTAGGATCCAACGCAAGTATTGGGATTAATACAACCGGTGTTTCCGGAAATGTTAATTTTTCGGCTGAAGGCGGGTTTTATCAAAGTCCTGTTCAGGTAATTTTAAATTCGTCATCCGGGAATGGAATTATCCGCTATACGACAGATGGTTCGATACCAAAAAGCACATCGGCACAATATGTAAATCCGATCGCTGTTAATTCGAATACCGTGCTGCGTGCAAGGGTTTTCGAGAATTCCAAACTGCCCGGCAAGGTAACAACAAATTCCTATTTTATAAATGAAGCAAGAAATTTACCCGTGGTCTCTATAGTTACTAATCCCGCTTTACTTTGGGACAGACAGTTAGGGATTTATTTAAATTCTTATAAAGATAGAGAAATACCGGTTAGTATTGAATATTTTCCATTTAATTCAGGACGAGCATTTAATCTGGATGCCGGTGCCGGTATCGGCGGCGAGAACATTTATCGATTTGCACAAAAACCTTTTAATATTTACCTGCGCTCCGATTACGGTCAAGCCCATCTGAATTATAAGATCTTCGATGATTTACCATATAAAGATTACAATGAACTTTATCTGCGTAACAGCGGAAGTGATTGGACCACTACAATGTTCAGAGACGGGATGATAGTATCTGTAATTAAAAATAAAATCTTAAATTCGCTGCAGGATTACAGGCCGGCAGTAATGTACTTAAACGGGGAGTACTGGGGGATTAATAATATCAGGGAAAAGGTTAATGACCAATTCCTTATAATGCATTATAATATTGCTCGGGAGGATCTTGATCATATTGATGAAAGTAATAATGTATTAACAGGCGATTCTGCCGACTATGTTAATTTATTAAACTTTGCTAGTGCAAATAATCTGGCAGATTCATCTAATTATAACTATGTCGCTTCTAAAATAAATGTGCATGATTTAATGGACTTTATAATTGTCCAGGATTATATAGCCAATTCAAGCTGGGGTCACAACAGGGAAATGTGGCGGGATAAAAAAAATGAAAAATTGTGGAGATGGATACTGGTTGATATGGACAGGGGATTTGATGCTGCCAGAATTACCGCTAACCAGTTAAGTGATATATTTAATAATTTTAGTTTCTTCCGTCAGCTATGCAATAATAATAATTTTAAACATGATTTTATTCAAAGATACTCTGAACATTTAAATCATACTTTTTCAAATGACAGAGTAGTTTACATCATAGACAGCATAAAATCGCTTATCGATAATGAAATGCCGCGCCACATTCAAAAATGGGGAACTTTAATTGATTCATTATCAATCGATGGAGGTTTTGGAAAGCATGGCGGTATTCCTTCTATGACTTATTGGAATCAAGAGGTAGAAAAATTAAAAACTTTTTCTGCACAGCGCCCGGCTTATGCAATCCAGCACTTAAGTAATAGGTTTGGTCTTTCAGGCAGAGCGAATTTAAAAATAACCTCAAGTGTACAAAATAATGCTAAACTGGAAATCAATGGATTTTACGAAACTATCGGAGATAGTAACTTATATTTTAAAAACATTCCTATTCCATTAAAAGCTTATGCCCCGCCGGGATACCGATTTAAACAATGGGTTGAATCGCAGAACGGCAATGTAATCGGCACCGAATCCGCAATAAATTATACGATCTCAGGCGATACCGAACTTAAGATGGAATTTGAAAAACTCGGTACAGGCGAAGTACCGGAAGTTTTAAATAGTGCATTAACACTTTATAAAACAGGTTCACCATACTTTATTATAAATGATTTAAATATCGGCTCCAACGGGGTTTTATCTGTTGAACCCGGCGTTGTTATTTACTTCTCATCAAACAAAAGTATTTATGTAAAAGGTAAATTATTAATGGAAGGAACAGAATCAGAACCAATAACTCTTTTACCATATTTTGCGGAAGAGAAATGGGGTGCGATCTGTTTTGATAAAAGCAATGGAACCTCTGAAATGAATTATGTTGATATTTCCGGTTCAACAAATGGAAATGATACGATTAATTTCTTTGCTGCCGTATCAAGCTTAGAGTCAACTGTAAATCTTAATCATGTATATTTTAATAATGTCAGACTTCCGATTTCGACTCAATTCAGCAATATGGTAATTGACAATTGCATGATAGAAAATGCTGCTTATGTCGGCGATTATGTGAATGGTACAGGCGGAAATTTATCAATTCTTAATTCCGTATTTATCGGCAATGATATTGAAGATATGGATGCCGTTGACATAGGTTCCATGATTGCGGTTACGGAAATCAGGAATAATATTTTTAAGGATTTTACAGGAAGCAACAGCGATGGTATCGACCTTGGTGAAAATTCTTTAAATGTAGTTATAGAAAATAATTTGATTATGAACTGCTTTGATAAGGGAATTTCCATTG
>JBLNGL010000198.1:0-10371 GCA_050264735.1 Ignavibacteria bacterium
GGACGTGCAGCTTGGCGGAGATATAAGAAGAGGATCATTGGAAAAAGACGGCAAGGGTGAAGTCGCCGGCGGAATTATAGTAATGCGGAACGGTGAAAATGCTCAAAAAGTTATTGAAAGAATAAAAGAAAAAATAAAAGAAATTTCTCCGGGACTGCCCGAAGGTGTTAGGATTGTGACTTCCTACGATAGAAGTATTTTAATCAAAGAAGCTGTGGGAACTCTCGAAAGAGCTTTAATTGAAGCTTCAATCACCGTTTCAATAATGGTTATGATTTTTCTTCTTCATTTCAGAAGCATAATCAGAATTCTAATTGAACTTCCGATCTCTATTTTGATAGCATTTATCCTGATGTATTCGTTCGGAATATCTTCCAACATTATGAGTCTTGGCGGAATTATTCTTGCAGTCGGTGTAATTGTAGATTCATCGATTGTTCTGGTGGAAAATGCGTATAGAAATCTTGCCAAAGCGCTGGAAGAAAAAAAGCATCTTACGCCTGACGAGTACAAAAAGATCTCAATTGATTCTGCAAAGCAGGTCGGGCGTGCAATATTCTTTTCCGAATTAATAATTCTTTCTTCATTTCTCCCGGTATTCCTTCTTACAGGTCAGGAAGGAAAATTATTTCATCCATTAGCATATACAAAATCTTTTGCAATGCTGGGTTCGGCTATAGTAGTTATTTCATTAATTCCGGTTTTAATGACCATGCTGATGCGCGGTAAATTCAAGCCTGAACAAAAAAATCCAACCACTAAGTTTTTTATAAGAATTTATGAACCTGTTATTCATTGGGTGCTGAAGCACAGAAAAATAACAATCGCGATTAATCTTACCGCTCTTCTAATTACAATTCCGATGATCATTAATACCGGTTCAGAATTTATGCCTCCGCTGGATGAAGGTTCAATTCTATATATGCCGGTCACTCTGCCCGGTGCTTCTATTGCTATAGTTAACCGGATTTTACATGAACAGGATAAAATCATTAAATCAATCCCCGAAGTTCATCATGTTTTGGGAAAGGCAGGACGTGCTGAAACTGCAACCGATAATGCACCGTTAAGCATGATTGAAACAATAATTCTTTTAAAGCCTAAAAGTGAATGGCGGCCCGGGATTACAAAACAGGATATTGTTTCTGAACTCGATCAAAAGCTTCAGATTCCGGGTGTAACAAACGGATGGACGCAGCCGATTATTAATCGCATCAATATGCTTTCTACAGGTGTCAGAACGGATATAGGATTAAAGATTTTCGGACCGGACTTAGACACATTGGAAAATTATGCAGTTAAAGCTGAAGAATTACTGAAAAATATTAAAGGTGCGGCAGATGTAGTTGCGGAGAGGGTTCAGAATGGGTACTACCTTGATATCCAGATAAAGAGGGAAGCAGCTGCAAGGTATGGTGTGAATGTAAAGGATCTCCAGGATATAATTGAAACTGCAATCGGAGGACAAAACCTCGGAATTGTTATTGAAGGAAGAATGCGCTTCCCGGTAAGAATACGTTACGGCAGGGGATTCCGCGACAACATTGAAGAGCTGAAAAATCTGATTGTTCCGGTTTCAATCCAAGGCGGAATGAACGGATCAAGTCGGTTATCACCTTCAATGAATGGTTCTTCCTTTGGGAAAAGTGCAGCCGGAATGCAGACGATGGGAAATATAAATCAAACAAGTAATTTCCCGCAGCCCTCCGGCAATGCCCAGGAATCAGGATTTTCACTGATAGGAAATTCAACCAGTTCGACAATCTATCTTCCGTTATCTGAATTGGCAGATGTAGAAGTATTAACAGGTCCGCCGATGATTAGCAGTGAAAACGGAATGCTCAGGTCCGTTGTTTTTATGAACACCCGGGGCAGAGATATGGGCAGCGTGATGGATGATGCAAAAAAAATAATTGAAGGAAATTTAAAACTTCCTCCCGGATACTCTTATTCATGGAGCGGTCAGTATGAAAGCAAAATGAGAGCTCAGCAGACGATTGAAATAATCATGCCTATTGTCTTTTTATTGATTTTTCTCCTGCTCTATTTAACCCTGAAAAACTATGTAGAAGCCGGTGTTGTAATGCTTTCGGTTCCGTTCGCTTTAATCGGAGGGATGTATATGATTTATATCCTCGGCTATAATTTTTCTGTCGCTGTCTGGGTAGGGTTTATTGCTCTTTACGGAATTGCAGTTGAAACTGGAGTTGTAATGGTCGTCTACCTGCATGAAGCTTTGGATAAAAGACTAAGAGCTCATCAGCTGGGCGAACGTGGTGAAATTACAAACGAGGATATTTATGAAGCAGCCGTGGAAGGTTCGGTGCTTCGTCTGAGACCGAAATTAATGACCGTTGCAACAGCAATGGTAGGTCTCATTCCGGTAATGTGGTCAACCGGTGCAGGCTCCGATGTAATGAAGCCTCTCACAGCGCCGATGATTGGAGGACTGTTGACTTCCGCCGTTCATGTTCTAGTAGTTACACCAATATTATTCGTTTACATGAAGGAGCGTGCATTAAAAAATGGTAAACTGGAAATTTCTAAAATGGCTGGCTGGATGAAGGAGGAAGGGTAATATGGAAGATGGTAAATGGAAAATGGAAAATGTTGAGCGAAGCGAAATCCCGCTTTGCGGGAGAAGATGGAAAATCCCGCAAGCGGGAAAGGAGGAAGACGGAAGATGGAAAATGGTAGATGGAAGATGGAAAATGATAAATGATAAACTGAAAATAGAATATGGTATCCTGTATCCGGCATCCTGTATCCTGTATACGGTATCATACATATTATTAATTTCGATAGTTTTCTCTCTGCTCTCTGCCCTTTGTACTGTTACCTTTTCCCAGTCAGTCGATTCGCTGATCAATGAAGCAATGCTGAACAATCCTCAATTGAAAGCTTTGGAATCGAGAATTAAATCGGCGGAATTTAAAAGTGAAGGAGTTGATTATCTCCCCCCGCCTTCCATTGCATTGGAATTCGCTCAAGTGCCGTTTCAGAATCCCGATCCTATTAATCAGGCTATATCCCAAAATTTATCCGTTTCACAAATGTTTATGCTTGGCGGAAAGCTGAATGCAATGGAGGAAGCCGAAAGAAAAAATGTATCAATTGCGGAAAAGGAATATGAAGCATACAAGTATAAATTGTTTTCAGTTATTAAATCGAAGTATTATGAAATCTGGATGAATGAACATCATATGGAATTGAGAGATGAAAATATTAATCTTCTAGAAGATCTTCTCCGGTCAACTCAAAATCTTTATACTGTCGGCAGAGCAAAGTATTCCGATCTGCTTATGCTTAAAGCTGAACTTGCAGACAATGAAACGAACTACAAAACTTTTGAAAATAATGTATCCGCTGCAATATTCCAGATGAATTCCCTTCTTGGAAGAGATCTGGAAAATAAAGATCTGGAAGTGTATCATGCCTGGTTAATCGATTCCTTAAAGTATTCCCCTGAAGAATTGCAGGAAAAATTAATCTCATCCAATCCGGAAATCCAGAGAATGCAGCAGATGATTGAAATGAATGAGCTAGAAATAAATGTAAATGATAAAGAACTGATTCCAGACCTGATGCTGCAGGGAATGGTAATGAGAATGCCGAGAGGAATGTACGTTACTACAAAATCGCCGCCCGATATGATGAACGGAATGGGAAAAACAGAATATATGTACGGATTGATGGCTTCTGTAAATCTTCCCTTTGCTCCATGGTCTTCGGGCAGGTATTCTGCAAGAGAAGAAGAGCTTCATAGTACAATCAGCGGCTTAGCGTCGGAAAAATTAGACATGCAGAGAAGAATGATTTCAGATTTAAAGACAATGATTGAAAAATTAAAAAGCGCCCGGAATCAGCTGCATTTATATTCGAACCAGGTAATACCTTTATACAAACAAACGCTTGAGGCGCAGTTATCCGAATTCCAAAATTCCCGGATTTCAATTAATGATTTAATAAGCACGATGAAAATGCTATTAATGAAAGAAGAGGAAGAGGCAGAAGTTAAAATGAATTACCAGATGATCTTCAGCGAAATTGAAAATATGGTGGGACAAAGGTTAACAGGCAAATCAAAAGAATAAAGAGGATAAAATGAAATTTCAAAAAATATTTTTATTGGTAATTCTTCCGTTAAGCTTGATATTATCAAGCTGTTCAGATAAAAATGAACAGGAAGATATTGCTGAAAATTCTGCGCCTAAAAAAAAATATTATACCGACACAATGCACCCTCAGGTAATTTCCGACAGACCGGGTGTCTGCCCGATTTGCGGAATGGAATTAATTAAAAAAATTGAATATGAAAAGGAGAATCCTTCTGAAGACATGGAAGGGATGATTTCTCTAAGCGGCAGAAAACAGGTGCTGGCTGATATCAGAACGGTTAAAGTTTCAATTGAGAAGCTTGAAAAGGAATTTACATCTTACAGTTATATGGATTTTGTTGAACAGAATAGAATTACTATTTCTGCAAGATTTAATGGGAGAGTTGAAAAATTATTTATAAATAAAACAGGTGATTATGTAAAGAAAGGAGAACCTTTATTTGAAATTTACAGCCCGGATTTGGTACAGGCGCAGAATGAATACTTAATTGCTTTAAAAAATTCAAAAAATGAAACCGGCTCAAATTTCCTGAATAACGGATCGCAGCAGAATTCCTTGGTTAGCGCGGTAAAAGAAAAGCTTGTATTGCTTGGACTTACTCCGGAACAAATAAAAAAACTTGAGTCAACCGGTCAGGCAGAGTACAGCTTTACATATTATTCTCCCATCGGCGGAACAGTGATTGAAAAGAAAGTGCAGGAAGGAATGTACATAAATGAAGGAACTCCGGTTTACGAAATTGCTGATCTGTCAGCACTTTGGAATATCGCTGAAGTATATGAAAATAATTTATCCGGAATTAAACACGGTAATAAAGTGAAGCTTCATTTGACCGCATATCACGGGGAAGAATTTGAAGGGACGGTAGATTTCATTTATCCGGTTATAAATCAGCAGTCCAGGACTGTAAAGGTTAGAAGTGTTTTTATAAATAAAGGAAATAAATTAATGCCGCAGATGTACGGTGAAACGGTTTTCCGTAGTTCCTCCGGAGAGGGATTCCTTGTTCCTGCTGATGCAATAATATTTACAGGAAAGAGAGCAGTTATTTGGTTAAAAACCGGGAATGGCTTGTTTGAGGCGCGGGATGTTAAGGTCGGTGAAAAATATAATGATAAATATCAAATTCTTTCAGGATTAAAAGAGGGTGATGAAGTTGCGGCTACAGGAGGATTTTTAATTGATTCGGAAAGTCAGTTAAGATCCGGAACTAAAACATCTCATCAGCATAGTAAAACAAAAAGGGAAGAAGAATCTGAACATTCATTGCAAGCTGAATTTAAAAAAGAAGATATAGTAAGAAATAGAAATGTTAAAGTCTCTTCATTAGATAAAAATAAAGATGGGAAGGTTTATCAATGCCCGATGGATTTTGAAGTTATATCGGATAAGCCGGACATTTGTCCGGTTTGCTCAATGGATCTCGAAGAATTTTCTGTAGCAGAAGCTCAAAAGAATTTAGCTGATTGAATCGCACTCCGTAGAACAGATTACTAATCTGTTCACAAAGTGAAGGAAAAAGGAAAAAAGAAAAGTGAAAAAAATACAATTCTTTAATAATTAAATGTAATAAAACAGCATGAAGAATATTTTAATTTTGAATTATAAATATCAGTTAAAAGGAGACTAAATGTTAATTAAACAAATGCACATTGCGGTAATTTTGGTTTGTATATTTTTATTTTCAGCGGTATCAAACGGACAAAACAAAGAAGCAGTAAAAGAAAAAACAAAAACTGAAATGCAGCAGTTAGAACAAAAAAACCCTGCAATGAATGTTGATAAAGCAGCGGAAAAACCTTGGAATGAAGTATGTCCTGTAAGAGGCGGAGATGTGGATGTTAAAATTAATCCCGTTGAATATAGCGGCAAATACTTTGGCTTCTGCTGCGGAGGCTGCGATGCTAAATTTGAGAAGGAACCGGGAAAGTATTCTAAAAATTTAAGTGATGACGGGAAAAAATTTATAGGGAAAAAATCTTAAAATTTAAAGTAGAATGGAAATAATAGTCGGTTTAGGTTTTATAAGTGTTATCGCTTTTTTTGCGGTAAGAAAATTTAAAAAGATCAATGAAAATAATAATTGCTGCAAATAAACCTTGTTAAAGTTTTTTCTTTTTTGCTTATCTTTACTCAACTATTCAATCAAAACTTAGGCAAATTAGATGAAAAGAGATTTTATAGCTCTTTTGTTTTTCTGTTTATTTATTTTTAATTCATGCAGCAGTCCGTCTGAAAATGACCAGAAGGAAAACGATAATCAAACTAAGTGGGTAATGGTTTGGAATGATGAATTCAGCAATACAGGATTGCCTGATCCTCAAAAATGGAATTATAATGTAGGCGGAGACGGATGGGGAAATAATGAACTTCAATATTATACTGAAAACCGTTCTGAAAATGCCAGAGTTCTGCAGGATTTTTTGGTTATCGAAGCCAGAAAAGAAAGTTATGAAGGGAGAAATTATACTTCTGCAAGATTAGTTTCCCGCGGAAATGGAGACTGGACTTACGGCAGGTTTGAAATTCGTGCTGTTCTGCCAGCCGGAAGAGGAACTTGGCCGGCCTTATGGATGCTCCCTACTGTCTGGAATTATGGAAACGGCGGTTGGCCCGATAACGGCGAAATTGATATAATGGAGCATGTCGGTTATGAACCTGGTGTTATTCATGCCTCAATTCATACAGGTGCATACAATTGGCCTCAAAATACTCAAAAGACTTCTACAATAAATATATCCAGCGCTCAAACAAATTTTCATGTTTATGCAATGGAATGGTATCCTGACAGCTTGTGCATATTTGTTGATTCTGCTAAATATTTTACATTTCGAAAAGAAAGCGATGACTGGAGAGTCTGGCCTTTCAATAAAAACTTTCATTTTATTTTGAATATCGCAATCGGCGGTAACTGGGGAGGGCAGCAGGGTATTGATGATGCTGTTTTTCCCGCCAGGATGCTTATTGATTATGTGAGGGTTTATAAAAAGGAAGAATGACTTTTGCAGCTGCTTCCTATAATAATTTTATTTAAAGATTTATTTTGAACATTGCGGATGAAGAATCCTATCAGCCTGTACCTTGCACTTTATTTTTTATCGCTTAAGTAAAAATAAAATTAAGATACAATAAGGATAAGTAATAAATGAATATAGGAATTATTCTTATATCTGTAATTATCCTGTTCCCAGCCTATATAATGAGTCAGGATGAAAAGTATGAACTCGATGAAGTAATAGTAACTGCAGGCAGAATTTCGGTTTCATTTAATGAATTGACAAGGAGCGTTATAGTATTAAACCGGGAAGAAATGAAAAATTTACCTTCCGATAATGTCCAGGATGTACTGCAGTATTCCGGCAGTGTAGATATCAGGCAGAGAGGTTTATTCGGTGTACAAGGCGATGTAAGCATCCGGGGCGGTACATTTGATCAATCTTTAATTTTAATCGACGGAATGAAAGTTAATGACCCGCAGACCGGGCATCATAATTTAAATTTGCCTGTTTCTCTGGGAGATGTAGAAAGAATTGAAATACTGAAGGGGCAGGGTTCGAGAATGTTCGGACCAAATGCATTCAGCGGGGTAATAAATATTATAACTAAAAAAGATGCTTCAAGAAATATTTCCGTTTCAGCTCTCGGAGGAGAACACGGTTATTACAACGGCGATCTGAACTTAAGCTACTCAACCGGAGCTTTAAACAACTATTTCTCTTTATCCAAATCGAAATCAGACGGATATATTCACAATACCGATTTTAATCTTCAAAATTATTCTTACCATGCTAGTCTTGGAAACAAGCAGGAAAACATTAATCTGCTTTTGGGTTATGATGAAAAAGAATTCGGGGCGAACGGTTTTTACAGTGCAAGCTTTCCAAACCAGCGGGAATATACAAAAACAAAATTTGCAGGCTTCTCATCTGCACTCGGCAGCGAAACTTTTTCTGTAAGCCCGAAGATTTACTGGCGGAGGCATAACGACCGTTTTCTGCTCAATTACCTGAATCCTTCCTTTTATGAAAATAATCATCAGACTGATCTTTATGGAGTGGAGCTGCAGACAAATTTAAAAACTGCTGCCGGTGATTTTTCTTTGGGAGGAGAATTCCTAAAAGATCAAATCGAAAGCAGTAATCTTGGAAATCATAAAAGAGAAAATAAAGGAGCTTTCGGAGAATACAGATTTTCTCCTGTTCAAAATCTCTTCTTTAATGCGGGCGCATTCATTTACGATTATGCCGAAATAGGGTGGAGGTTCTGGCCGGGGATAGATGCAGCCTACAGGATTCTGCCCAATCTTAAAATTTACGGTTCATACGGAAAAGCTTTTAGAATTCCGACTTACACCGAATTGTATTATTCCGATGCGGCATCGCAGGGAAACCCTGAGCTTCATCATGAAGAATCGGTCAACTATGAAATCGGTTTAGGCTTTTTTGAAAGAACTTTTAACGCTAATCTCAGCTTGTTCAGAAAGGAAGGGAAAAATATTATTGACTGGGTTAAGACTTCCCCTTCAGAAAAATGGTTTGCACAAAATATTGGCGAATTAAATACAAACGGAATCGAAGCTAACTTGGATCTAAATCCTCAGCTAATGATTCAAGGTTTTCCTATAAATAAAGTAAATATCAGCTACACATATTTAGATTCAGAGCAAAAAACGGAAGGATTAATTTCCCGTTATGTATTCGATCATTTAAGAAACCAGCTTATTTTAATTATCAATCATTATCTCCCGTTCGAAATAATTCCATCCTGGTTATTCAGGTATGAAGACAGAGTCGGTTTTGAAGATAATTTTCTGACAGATATTCAATTAAGAAAAGAAATAAGCATTAATCGGATTGGACTTGAAATTTCTTTAAAGGCTACTAATCTTTTTAATAAATCTTACAAAGACTTGTCAACTGTTCCTTTACCGGGGAGGTGGATAATAGGTGGATTAGAGGTCAATTTTGAATTGTAAAGGGATAGGATCTTATTCTTAATCTTGCTCTTAATCTTAATCGTTATCCCATTTCAACCCTCAATATTCAACTCTTAATATTCAATTCTCAATTCTCGACACTCAATTCTCAACACTCAATTCTCAACTCTCAATTCTCAACACTCAATTTTCAACACTCAATATTCAATTTTCAATTCTGAAATTAATTGAAAATTGATTGTTGAACATTGAGCATTGAATATTATTTAAATAAAGTAAAGAGGCGATTATCGACATCTTTAATGAAATAAATGGGAAATATTTTTTATTAATAATTCATTCTCTTTACTTTCAAGGATATTTCCTTTAATTTTCTTCAGCAAAAATTATTAACCTTTAAATCTGTCCGGCGAGATGGATAAGGAATGAAAAACATTAAAAAGAATAAAAAAGAAGGACCTCCAAGACTGAATAGTCAAGGAGGATTTTTTTTATATGCACATTAAAGCAAAAATAGTTGACACCGAGGGGATGGAAAGAATCATTACACGAATGGCTCATGAAATACTGGAGCGCAATAAAGGATCGAAAAATATTGTTCTGATGGGAATGAGAACGAGAGGAGATTTCCTGGCAAGAAGAATTTCCGAAAAAATCAAAGAGATTGAAAACATACAGCTTCCTATGGGAATATTGGATATTACTCTTTACAGGGATGATTTCCGCACACGCCTTAAACAGCCTGAGGTTTCGGTTTCAAATATAACTTTTGATATTACCGAAAAGGATATCATACTTGTAGATGATGTTTTGTTTACGGGCAGAACCGTCCGCTCCGCACTAAATGTAATTATGGATTTCGGAAGGCCCGGCTCAATACAGCTTTGCGTGCTTGTAGACCGCGGGCACCGCGAGCTTCCTATACGTGCAGATTACGTAGGGAAAAACATTCCGACATCCACCAATGAGGAAGTTAAAGTTAAAATGAAAGAAATAGACGGTGAAGACGCTATCTATTTAATTGAAACCGAAGATGAATCATCTTCAAAAGATGAAATAAAATAAATACGGAATAAAATGGCATTATCCAGCAGGCATTTACTGGGACTGCAGGGAGTTCCGAAAGAAGATATACAGACAATTTTAGATACTGCAATTACCTTTCGGGAAGTTCTGGAAAGACCGATTAAACGCGTCCCTACGCTCCAGGGTAAAACAGTGGTTAATCTTTTCTATGAAAGTTCAACCAGAACAAGGATTTCTTTTGAGCTTGCAGAGAAAAGATTATCTGCCGATGCAATTAATTTCTCGGTTGC
>JBLNGL010000199.1:0-3416 GCA_050264735.1 Ignavibacteria bacterium
ACATTTATTTAATATTTAAAGAAGCAGTAAACAATTCTGCGAAATACAGCGGCGGCGATCTGGTTGATGTTCTGCTAATAAATAAAAAAGATTCTTTTACAATGATAATAAAGGATAACGGAAAAGGTCTGCAGTCGAAAGAGAAAAAAGGGCATGGACTTAAAAATATCTTCATGCGGAGCAAAAGAATCGGCGGAACTGCCGAGTTTATTGAGAACGGCGGTTTTGAAGTCAGAATTAAAACCGGATCTATATAGACTTAAAGCATAATATGTTTAAAAGTAAATTTAAAATTTTTCAATAACATCGGAGCTTCATTGATAAATATTGCACTTGTGGAGGATGATAATGAGCTTCGTGAACATTTACGAACTTATTTTGATTCGCAGAAAGAATTTAAATGCAGTTTTTCGGTCGATTCCGCCGAGAATTTATTATGGCATTTAAAAACATCTGAACCGGATATAATTTTAATGGACATCGGTTTGCCCGGCATGTCGGGTATTGAAGCGATGAAACTAGTGAGAGAAAAATATCCTGAAGTTGAAATAATTATGCTTACGGTTTATTCCGATCCGCAGAAAATTTTTGATGCTTTGTGTGCCGGGGCTTCCGGGTACCTGCTTAAGAATGCGCCATTTGATGAACTTAAAGCTTCAATTATTGAATTGAAAGACGGCGGGGCACCGATGTCTCCCCAAATAGCAAGAAAAGTAATAGACTACTTCAAACCGAAAAAAGAGGTCAAGGAATCTGTTCTTTCGGATAAAGAAAAAGAAGTTGTAATCGGGCTGGTAGACGGGTTGAGCTATAAACAAATAGGAGAAAGATTATTTATTTCCTTTGAAACAGTAAGATCCCATATAAAAAATATTTATAAGAAACTGCACGTCCATTCTAAAGCCGAAATAATTAGAAAATCTTTTCGGGATGAAATTTGACGGGCAAAACCTTCAAGGTTTGAGGTTTGCTTTGGGAAGTGTAACCCTTGGAAACCTTCAAGGTTAATGTGTTGTTCCGGGTAGTGAAAACCCTTGAAGGGTTGGGAGCTGAAGAGAACCTTCAAGGGTTAAGCAATGCAATCACTACCCTAACCTTGAAGGTTTATACCGCCCAAAAATACCATTGATGTGGGATTGAAACTGCAGCAGCTGTTAATCAAATTTATTCCTGAAAAAAAAGAAATTAAAATTTAAATTAAGGTGGAGCTAAGATGAAAACCATGCATAAAATATTAAGTTTAGTATTTATTCTGATTATTATTCTTCCTGCTTCGATAAAAGCCCAGGCATATGCATATTATTCCGGGATAGTAAAAAATACCGATAACCAGCCGATTGAAAATGTTATGGTGAGTTCAATGTTTTCACAGCCAGTTAAGACAAATAGCGGCGGTGAATTTCTGGTTTCATATGATGTAGAATTTTTTGTTCCTGAAGATACTCTGGATGCATATTTCACTCACCCGGAATACAATACAGTACATAAGTTTTTTGCAGTGGTTGAGGGGGACACTACGACAGATACTATAATTATGCAGAAACTGCCGGAGCCATATTCGGTTTCCGGGAAAGTCACTTATGAAAACGGTGATCCAGTAAGAATTGGTGAAATAGCCTTCTTTAGTATTGATGGAATTCCCGGGCACAGCTACTATGCAATTCCGGATGCGGAGGGGAATTACCAGATTTCAGTCCCTGCAGGTTCTTATTATGTAAGATCGAGAGCATCATACAGGGAGTGGCCGGCATGGGCTTACAGGTACATCTATTACAATGGGACAGACAGCCTTTCAAATGCTTCCATTTTTGAAGTTTCCGGAGATGTAACCGGTTTTAATTTCATTCACCGGCTTCTTATCGTCGGTTCAATCAGCGGAAAGGTAATTGATGCAGAAACACTGCAGCCTATAGAAGGGGCCGAAGTATCCGTTGCATCGATGCCTTTACTGGATTCTATGATAATCGGGACAGATGAAAACGGAAATTATTCGATTAACGTCTTTGAAGGAAATTACAATGTCTTTGTTTACAAACCGGGTTACATCCTGACTTTCTACAACCAGGTTTACAATCTTTTCGAAGCAACTCCGGTAAATGTCTCTTTCGAAAATCCGAATGCAGCAGGAATTGATTTTGCGCTGGGTATGCCTGACAGTGGAACAAATACCATTTCAGGGGATGTGAGAGATGAAGATTCCGGTCTGCCTCTTTCCGATGCAGAAGTATATGCCATACCTCTTGATAACGGAAACTGGATTCAATCATCCATAAATCCCGGGGAAAATAACACCGGGAAAAAAATAAGAAAGACCGACAACAACGGAGTTTATACTCTTAAAAATGTAAGAAACGGATCATATGTGCTCTTGTTCTACAAGAAAAATTATATCAGCGTTTTTAACGGCGGTGTGTCCGCATGGGAAAGCGCACCGGTTATTACATTATCCGGGAATGCAAATATTAATGTTAACAGCACTTTAAAAAAGATGAATTCTTTTGGAGGAGAGATTTCAGGCACAGTGATGAACTCCGAGTCCGCTCTAAGCGGGACTCTGGTCTCTGCCTTTAATGCTGATGGAAACCTGATCGCTTCAGAGATTTCATCACAAAGCGGAGAGTATATTGTTCCTTCATTATCAGAAGGAGAATTTACTTTAAAAGCCAGCAGAGTCGGAGCGCAGACTACGGAATATTCCGAAAAAATTCAGATAAATTATGTTTCATCTCTTATAAAGGAGGGAATAAATCTTTTATTAACTCCTACCGATGTAAAAGATAAACCGGTTCTGCCTAAGGAATATAAGCTGATGCAGAATTACAGCAATCCTTTTAATCCGTCGACGAAAATTGCATATGAACTTCCCAATGCAGGCTTTGTTGAGCTTAAAGTTTTTGATGTTCTCGGCAATGAAGTTGCAGCCCTTGTTAACGGTCAAATGAATGCAGGCAGGCATGAAATAACTTTTAATGCTAAAAACCTGAGCAGCGGAATGTACTTCTACAGGATTAAAGCCGGGAATTTTGTTAAGACCATGAAAATGATTCTGATAAAATAAGTTTATTAGGGGAAAGGATAGTAAAAGGCGTCTTTTGAGACGCCTTTTTTTATTTTGCCAAAATAATTATTTGCAGATCGACGCGAAAGCTTCGACCGAAATAAACATATAAACCAATTGATATCCCTTTACTAAAATCGGGTGAGGCTGTCATAAGCTGTCATTCCGAGAAATCTCGGAATCTTCAGAACGAAAGAAGATGCTGAAATCATCGCAAGCGAGATCCCGCTCTGCGGGACAAGTTCCATTAGACTTAAGATATAAATATTTATTACTTTCACATAAAAAAAGGATTTAATAAAATACCAAAAGAACCGATTAAGTCTAAAGATAAGTTTAAGGGAAAACTTAAACGCTG
>JBLNGL010000200.1:0-9043 GCA_050264735.1 Ignavibacteria bacterium
GAAAAAAGTTACAACAGATGTAAAAGGAGAAATTTTCGATCTCAAAAACACTATCAACACAATGGTTGACCAGCTTAATTCCTTTGCATACGAAGTAACACGCCTAGCACGAGAAGTAGGAACCGAAGGAAAACTCGGAGGGCAGGCCGATGTTAAAGGTGTTGCAGGGACCTGGAAAGATCTAACCGATAATGTTAACCAGATGGCTTCAAACCTTACCGTCCAGGTAAGAAGCATCGCTCAGGTTGTAACGGCGGTGGCAAAGGGGAAATTGAAGCAAAAGCTGAATATTACAGCACTCGGCGAAGTTGCGCAGCTTATAGATACAATTAATGAGATGATTGATACCCTGGCAGTTTTTGCAGAACAGGTTACATCCGTTGCAAGAGAAGTTGGAGTAGAAGGACAGCTTGGCGGGCAAGCAAGCGTGCCGGGTGCTTCCGGTATCTGGAAAGATCTCACCGAAAATGTAAACCAGCTTGCCCAAAACCTGACTACACAGGTGCGGGCTATCTCAAAGGTTGCCTCGGCTGTAACCAAAGGAGATCTTACTAGAATGATTAATGTCGACGCCAAAGGAGAAGTAGAATCACTTAAAGATACAATTAATCAAATGATTGCCAACCTCAAGGAGACCACATTAAGAAACCATGAACAGAACTGGCTTAAATCCAATCTTGCTAAATTCAATCAAATGCTTCAAGGTCAAAGGGATCTTAGAACCTTAAGCAGCAGGATTCTCTCCGAGCTTGTCCAGGTGGTAAACGCAAATGCCGGGGCTTTTTATATACTGCAGCATGATGAAAACGTGGCAGACAGTATCCTTAAACTTTCCTCGGTTTATGCTCTTGACAGAAAAATTGATAATATTCAGGAAGAATTTGAAGTCGGAGACGGTTTAATCGGGCAATGTGCTTTGCAGAAGGAAAAAATTCATCTATCGCAAGTTCCGGATGATTATTTAAAGATTCGTTCCGGACTTGGTGAACATAAGCCTTTGAATATACTTATTCTTCCGGTTCTTTTTGAAAACAATATTAAAGCCGTTATTGAACTTGCATCCCTAAACCAGTTCAGTGAAATACAAATGGATTTCTTAGGGCAATTGACTGAAAGTATCGGGATTGTGCTCAACACAATCGAAACTAATACAAGAACGGAAGAGCTTCTTATGCAATCGCAGTCTTTGGCTTCAGAACTTAAATCCCAGCAGGAAGAACTTAAGCATGCAAACGATGAGCTTCAGGATAAAGCATTTTTGCTGGCTAAGCAGAAAGAAGAAGTGGAAAAAACCAATAAAGAGGTGGAAGAAGCAAGAAGATCGCTGGAAGAAAAAGCAGAACAGCTTGCAACGGCATCCAAGTATAAGTCCGAGTTCCTTGCAAACATGTCTCATGAACTAAGAACTCCTCTGAATTCACTTCTAATACTTGCTCAGCAGCTGTACGAGAACAAAGAAGGGAACCTTCTGGAAAAACAGGTAAAGTTTGCGAAAACAATTTATTCCTGCGGTGATGATCTGATACAGCTGATTAACGATATTCTTGATCTCTCCAAAATCGAATCAGGGGTTATTTCCCCCAATATTAATTCCGTTTCTTTTGCAGAATTATGCAGCTATGTGGAAACTACCTTCAAGCCTCTTTCGGAAACAAAAAAGCTTAAATTCACGATTGAAGTTGATAAAAAACTACCTGATCTAATGGAAACCGACAGCCGCAGATTAAAGCAGATTCTAAAAAACCTGCTGTCGAATTCATTTAAATTTACCGAAAGGGGGGAAATTCAGTTCAGAATATTTACTGCAAATGAACTGGATATTTCGGCTATCGATAAACTGAACGGCAAACATCCTTTTATCGGATTTGAAATTACTGATACAGGTATAGGGATCCCGAAAGAAAAGCAGATGATAATTTTTGAGGCATTTCAGCAGGCGGAAGGCTCAACAAGCAGAAAGTACGGGGGAACAGGATTAGGTCTTTCCATAAGCAAAGGGCTTGCCGAACTTCTGGGTGGAGTAATTAAGCTGAATAGTGAACCGGGGAAAGGCAGCTCATTTATTCTATATCTTCCTGCTGTTTATGATACTATAAACATGAAAAAGAAAATTGTTACAATTCTTGGAAAGTATGAAAATGCTTTTCCTCAAATGATTGCAGAAACTAGTTCATCTATAGAAACAAATAGTTCTTCTGATTCCGATTTGATAGAGATAGTTCACGAAATAATTAATGAAGTTGATGACGACAGGGGGAATGTCGGCCCTAAAGATAAGATTCTGCTTGTTGTAGAAGATGACTTAAGGTTTGCAAAGATTATTCTGGAAAAATCACATGAGTTCGGACTTAAAACAATTATTGCCTCCAGATATAATGAAATATTTTTCCTCAGCAACAAATTCAGACCTATCGCTATAACTCTAGATGTAAATCTTCCGGATACAAACGGATGGAAAATTTTAAACTTGCTTAAAAACGATTTGGAATTACGTCATATTCCGCTGCATATAATCTCAGGCGAAGAGAACAGTTCCCTGGCTTTCAGCCGCGGAGCAAGAAGCTTTATGCTTAAGCCGGTTTCAAATGTTCAGCTTACTTCTTTACTGGAGGACATAATTGAATACAATGCGAAAGGAGTAAAAGATCTTTTAATAATTGAGGAAAACCAGCTCAATACTACACAGATGCTCAATGTATTGAACAGTTTAAATATAAATACCAAAATTGTCCCTAGAAGAAAAGAGGCACTCCCGGAAATATCCCGTGTACCGTATGATGCAATCATAATTGACTATATTAATCCCAGCATAGAATGCCGGGAACTAGTAAAAAAAATAAATGAGGTCAAACCGAATCTTAGCCCGATAATAATTTTCACTCCGCAGGATTTTTCTGAATTCGAATTGAAAGCGCTCAAAGAATATTCTAATTCCAGCCAAATTAAGAATGTAAACTCATTTGAAAAACTACTGGAAGAAGTCATATTACTTTTCCACCTAGACCACAAAGAGCTTACTGTTGAATGCAGAGAATCAATAGAGCAGCTCCGTAAGAAAGAGGATATATTAAAAGGAAAATCTGTTCTTATTATTGATGATGATGTTCGAAATTTATTTGCTTTGACAAGTGCCCTGGAAAAATATGAGATGATAACCTACACTGCCGAAAGCGGTTTGGAAGCAATAAATACTATTAATGATAATGATAATATAGATATCGTTCTCATCGATATAATGATGCCCGAGATGGACGGATATGAAACGATAAAAAGGATTAGAAAGGAATGCAGGAAGCAGAGCCTTCCGATAATAACCGTTACGGCAAAAGCAATGAAAGGAGACAGGGACAAATCAATTAATGCCGGAGCTTCCGATTATATTACAAAACCTGTGAATCTTGAAAATCTTTTATCCCTCATGAGAATATGGATGTACAAATAAGGTTTTGATGATTAATAAGAAAAATACTTAAATTCTTATGGATGAGACATTAAAAAAACCTGTAAAAATTTTACTAGTGGATGATAAGCCTGAAAACATTTTTGCCATGGAAAGCATGCTTGAAAACGAGAGCTATGAATTCAGGAAAGCTTATTCTTCCAAGGAAGCGCTTAAAATACTTCTCAAAGAAGAAGATTTTGCGCTGATTCTAATGGATGTAAATATGCCGGAAATGAACGGCTTTGAAACTGCAAAAATGATATACAAAAGAGAAAAGCTCGCCCATATACCAATCATTTTTGTTACTGCTTATGATTACAGTGAAGAAAATCTATTTAAAGGATATTTGAGCGGCGGGGTTGATTATGTATTCAAACCGGTTAACTCGGAATTGCTGAGGATAAAAGTGCAGGTTTTTATTGAGCTGTTCAAGAAGAGCAGGCAGCTTTCTGTGCAGGACCAAAATTTAAAGGAGATTAATCATAATCTTGAAAACGAAGTCAAGGAAAGAAGGAAAATTGAAGAAGAACTAAGACTTAGAAATATGCAGCTTTCAGAAGCTCAGAAACTGACGCATCTGGGGAGCTGGGAATGGAATGTATTAACCAATAAAATTAACGGATCGGATGAAATCCATAATATTTACGACATAAAACGCTCGATCGATTTTACAATGGAAAACCTATTTGAGAAGATTCATCATGCGGATGTTGAAAAAGTGAAGGAAACTCTGGCAAATTCCATATCTATGGGGAATTCTTTTGATATTCAGTTCAGATACATTTCAGCCGGGAAGCTGATCAAATATATAAACATGAAAGGACGAGTAATAAAGAACGAAGAGAATGAAGTCATAAAAATGATTGGTACAAGCCAGGATATATCGGAGCTCAAAAAAACGGAAGAACAGCTTAAAATATTCAATCTCTTTGAAAGGATGCTGAATGAAATTTATATTTTCAGCGAGAGAAATTTCAAGGTGCTTTATGCAAATGAAGAAGCACTAAGGAGCCTCGGACATTCTGCAAACTTGATAAATAATTACACCTTATTTGATATACTGACAGGTTTCAAAAGAACTTCCTTTAAAAAAATAATTGCTCCTCTTTTAAATGGGACTAAAGATAAAATTATAACCTTCGGCAGTTTTAAAAGGAAAGATGGAAGCATTTATCCTATCGAGCTTCATCTTCAGCTGATTGAGCAAAATGAAAAAAAAGTATTTCTTGCGACTGTACTTGATCTTACCGAAAGGAAAAGAACTGAACAAGTGCTAACGGCATCATTAAAAGAAAAAGAGATTTTGCTGAAGGAAGTTCATCACCGTGTAAAGAATAACCTTCAAATAATTTATTCTCTAATCAATCTGCAGTCAAATTCAATTTCCGATAAAAATGTGCTTGATATTTTTAAAGTAAGTCAAAACAGAATTAAATCCATGGCTTTAATACATGAAAAGCTCTATAGGCAAAATAATCTTTCAATGGTTAATTTTACAGAATACCTTAGTGATCTTGCCTCCTCTCTGGCTTATTCTTACAGCATCGAAACCAGCCATATCGAGTTTAAGCTGAACACGCAGCAGGTTTTCCTCAACATTGATCTTGCAGTATCCCTGGGTTTATGTGTTACGGAACTGATTACCAATTGTTTTAAATATGCATTCCCGGAGAGAAGAAGAGGGGAAATCTGCCTGGATCTGAATTTTTACAGTAATCATAAAATGATACTATCCATTAAAGATAACGGAATAGGTCTGCCCGATTCTTTTGATTTTAAGAATAACGACTCACTCGGTTTGAAGCTTGTCTCTTCACTTGTAGAGCAACATCACGGAATACTCAAAATAGATACAAATGGTGCTACAACATTTATTCTGGAAATTCCTTTTAAGGATAATATTATTAGTCCGTCTCTGAATTTTAATAGGGAAATAGAAGAGAAGTTCTTTCATGCCGAAAAACTACCTATTTGAAGATTCTCCAAAGAATTGGAATTCTATAAAATTTCACACTTTTATTACCAGGTTTTAATGTTAATAAAAAACATTAATTCATTCAGATTAACGGTTTTATTTTCGAAAGGTTGTACAGGAAGAAAAAAAAGATGGGAATATCTGTTTGTGAATGAATTTTATAGAATAAGGAAGTAAACCAAGCAGGCAAAGAGAGCAGCCATATAGATTGGAAACCACATACGGGATTTTCCTTCAACTATAAATTCTTTAGCCGAGCATTCTTCAAAAACCTCGCAATCTATACATTTTGTATAGTCATGGGTGCACGGATTAGTTGATATGAGAGTCATTTCGCTCTATTATAAAATTAAGTCTTAATTTATTGTTATAAACTGAGAAAATCAATTTTTCAAAGAATTTTTCTTCAATTTTAAGATAAAGATAATATTTAAAGATAATCCTTTTTACAGAATAAAAGCGAGGAATGCATATCAATTGTTAAGGTCGCAATTAATTTAAGCCTAAAGTAATCTTAAACTTAGTTCCGTTTTTATTATCGTATTCTATAGTTCCGTTATGTTGATCAATCAAAGAAAAAACAAGCTGCAGTCCTAAAGTTTCGGTATTTTGGAAATCAAAGTCTTCCGGAAATCCTATCCCGTTATCGGTTGTAATTATTATTAATTCATTCCCAGTTCTGAAGAGATCAATATTAAGCTCGCCTCCTGCCCTATTTGCAAATGCGTGCTTAAGTGAATTTGAGATTAATTCATTTAAAATTAAACCGACGGCAATACATTTATCAATTTCAAGCAAAATCTCTTCAACATTTAAATTCAATTTAATATTCTTTGAATCGTGCCGGTACGAGGAAAATAATTTTGCCGAGAGATCTCTGATGTAATCTCTTATATTAATTTGGGAAAGATTCCCCGACTGGTATAATTTTTCGTGAATTAAAGCCATGGATTTTATCCTGTTCTGGCTTTCCTTAAAGACTTCAAGAGCTTCCTTATCTTCAATATAATTAGACTGCAGATTTAAAAGGCTGGAGATTATCTGAAGGTTGTTCTTTACCCTGTGATGCACTTCTTTAAGCAAGACCTCCTTCTCTTTAAGTGTTGCTTCAATTTTTTCTTCCGTTTTTTTTCTACCGGTTATATCTCTTAAAATCAGTGTATAAAGTTTTTCACCTCCTATCTCAACCTGAGAGATTGAAGCTTCTACAGGAAATTCTTCCATGCTGCTCCTTATGGCGGTTATTAAACTGGGTTTTCTTATTGATATGCTTCTATCAGATTCATCCTGATTAATTTGATCTGAAAAAAAATTTATAAAAGGTTCAGGTATAAATTTTAATATCGAAGTCCCTCTTACTTCTTCCGCCCTGCATAAGAACATCCTTTCGGCAGCCTCATTGATAAGGAGAATCGACTGCTTTGAATTGACTGAAATGATTGCATCCATAGCAGAATTAACTATGCCTGATAGCCTAGCTTCTGTGCCTTTTAAGATTTCCTGTGTTTTTTCATGTCTTCGGATTTCAGCTCTGAGATCTGCATTGGTTTTTTCCAGTTCTATTGTTCTTTCAAGAACTCTTATTTCAAGCTCGTCATAGGTTTTTTTAAACATCTCCTCCGTTTTTTCCTTTTCATTAACATGTTTTTCCAATTCTATATTCATTTTTTCCAATTTTACAGTGTTCTCTTCCACGAGTTTCGCTCTTTTGACTAAATTTAAAATTTTCGGTATAAAAAAAGGAATGGCAACGGCAGTTGATAGTGAAGCTGCTGCAGTAACCAGCTTTATTCCCCCGGAAAGCCAGTATACGGGATTCCAAAGAGTCCACACTTCCATAAGATGTGTGACACCGCAGCTGATTATGAATAAACCGAATGCAAGGAACATAGACGGGAAAGGGATGTCCGATTTTGCTTTTACTACTAAAAGTATAAGAGATGTAGAGATTGCAACATAGGCCAAGCCAATTGCACTGTCGGATATCAAATGAAGCAATATGAGGTTTGATGTATCCAGATAACAATGAACATGAGGCATATAGCCGGCATTGAAAAGATTGGAAATTAATTGCGGCCACCCAAGAATCACAAGAAGTGTTATTACCCAGACGGCTGTTTCAATCCGCCGGAAACGGTTCAAGATATTTTTTATCAAAAAGTTATTCATCTTTTATGGATCCTTAAGATTATGAGGGGCTCAAAAATCTCATTAATAGAGAAATGAGAATAAAAATTTTTTTTTGAAGATTACTGCTGCAGTTTAAATCTAAAAATCTATCCTAAAACTTGTGATACTAAATTTTGTAATTCTTCCCTGGTAAACGGCTTGGCAATATAATGGGTACATCCTTCAGCAAGAAATTTTTCTTTATCGCCTATCAAAGCATAAGCTGTAACGGCAATAATCGGTATGTTAATGTATTGAGGCAGCAACTTTATCCGTTTTGCTGCTTCCAAACCATTCATTCCGAACCCAAGATCTATATCCATTAAAATAGCCTTGTAATTTTTTTCCGCAGCCATTTCAACTGCCGTCATGCCTTCTTTTGCTACATCTACCTTACAAAGATTCTGCAGATATAATGTAATTATTCCTATTGAGGGGTTATCATTCTCTACCAGCAGTACATCGGGCAGCATTGAAAGATCGGGGGCAGGCGCTGCATATGCACTCTTCTTTTCTGCCGCAACATATATTACTCTTCCCGGGTGGTACTCTCTTCTTAACTCTTTTTCCTTTTTCTCAGTCTGGGTGGCTGATTTCACTGCCGGCAAGTAGACTGAAAACACGGAACCTTTACCCAAGGTACTCTCAACCGTTATTTTACCATTCATCATTTCAACAAATCTTTTAGTAATTGTTAGTCCAAGGCCTGTACCTTGGTAGCTCCGGTTTAAACCTTCGCTGACTTGTCTGAACGGCTCAAAAATCTTACTTATGCTCTCCGGGGGAATACCGATGCCGGTATCTCTCACCTTTAATTCCATGAATTCTTTATTTTCAATCACAGCTTTATTTACTTCAACACTTATTTCTCCCTTGGATGTATATTTTATTGCATTAGCAGCCAGATTCTGTATTATCTGGGAAAACATTCTCCGGTCTACCAGTGCAGATATTTTGCTGTCTTTGATGACAGTATTTAATACTAAGGATTTTTCTTTTGCAGCTACCGAAAAAAGTTTTACCACATCCAGCACAATATTCGAAACATTAAATTCCTTTAATTGAATATCCAGCCTGTTTGCTTCGATCCTGGATAAATCTAAAATTAAATTTAAAGTTTCCATCAAATGGTTACCGCTCTTCAAGATGATTCCCGCCATTTCTCTTAAATCTGTTCCTGAAAGCTCGTTGTAAAGAGATTCAGCGTATCCTAATATTCCGATCATAGGAGTTCGGAGCTCGTGGCTCATGTTGGCGAGAAAAACTGTTTTTAATCTATTCATTTCTTCGGCTTTTTTCTTAGCCTCCATTAAAAGCGCTTCAGATTTTTTAAGTTCTGTGATTTCTTCTTCATTGGATACAAAATGAACTATTTCCCCTTCCGCATTTCTTACCGGGGATGCGGAACAATGTACCCAGTAAAGTTCTCCGTTCTTTTTTTTATGCTGCAGCTCCCC
>JBLNGL010000201.1:0-5561 GCA_050264735.1 Ignavibacteria bacterium
TTTAATTCTAATGGATATGCAGATGCCGGTGATGAACGGATTTGAAGCAACTGAAAAAATCCGTCAGATGCCGGAATATAAGGAAACGCCGATCATTGCACTTACCGCATTTGCAATGAAACGCGACCGTGAAAAGTGCCTTGAGGCGGGCGTTACCGATTATATTCCAAAACCTATCGACAGTCATGAATTTATTGAAAAAGTTAAGCATTATACCGAAAATAAGGTAGCTGTAAGTTAAAACCCTCTCTATTAAATTCAATTATCCCTTCTTACCTCAAAAAACAGAATTTTTTTTATTAACTTTGTTAAATTCTTTAAAAATTTAGCTTTCTTCTAAATGATGATTAATGAAACTATTAGGGTCCGTTTCGCTCCAAGCCCTACAGGATATCTGCATGTCGGAGGATTGAGAACAGCTTTATACAATTATCTTTTTGCCAAAAGGAATAACGGCAGGTTCATTTTAAGGATTGAAGATACTGACCGCTCGCGATATGTCGAACATGCAGTAGAAAATTTAATTGAAACTCTAGATTGGATCGGTTTAAAATATGAAGAAGGTCCGTTTATAGGCGGAGAATATGCTCCCTATCTTCAGTCTGAAAGACTGGAAATTTATAAAGAATATGCCCAAAAGCTTGTTAAGGAAAGGAAGGGATATCATTGTTTTTGTACACCCGAAAGACTAAACAAACTAAGGGAAGAACAGCAAAAATCAAGGCTCCAATCGATGTACGATAAGCATTGTTCGAAGCTTTCTTCGGAAACAGTTTCAGAAAAGCTGAAGAAAGGTGAACAGCATGTTATCAGACTCAATGTGCAGCCGCATCAGATTATCATTTTCACTGATGTAATTAGGGATAATGTTGAATTCAATAGCGATACTGTTGATGACCAGGTTTTAATAAAAAGCGATGGATATCCGACTTATCATCTGGCAAATGTTGTAGATGATCATTTAATGAAAATTACTCATGTAATCAGGGGAGAAGAATGGCTTTCATCTACTCCAAAACATATTTTACTTTATAATTACTTCGGCTGGGAGATACCGGTTTTTGCCCACCTCCCTCTCCTTCTTAATCCCGACAGATCAAAGCTGAGCAAAAGGCAAGGAGATGTTGCCGTAGAAGATTACCGCAAAAAAGGCTACTTAAAGGAAGCTCTGATCAATTTCGTTGCTTTGCTCGGATGGACGGCAGGTGATGATCAAGAATTTTATTTAATGGATGAGCTTATAGAAAAATTTTCACTCGAACGGGTCAATAAATCGGGTGCGGTTTTTAATATTGAAAAACTAAACTGGCTGAATGCAGAACATCTGCGCAGAAAATCTTCCGCAGAAATTCTGCAAATGCTGAAAGAAGGATTGAAAAATTCAAAATACAGTACTGCAGAATACCCGGACGAATACCTGCTGATGATAGTTGATGCAATGAAAGAGCGTGTTTCATTTATCAAAGATTATCTTGAAAAAGCATTTTATTTCTTTGAAGAACCGGCAAATTATGAAGAGAAAATGATTCAGAAAAACTGGGGAAAAGAGACTCCGGAACACCTGAAATTACTCGCGGTAAATTTTGATAAATTGTCTAATCCGGGAAAAATAGACTTTGAAACGGCTTTAAGATCAACTGCTGAAAAGCTGAATGTTTCACCTAGTAAATTAATTCATCCGCTAAGACTTGCAATTTCGGGTATAGGAACAGGTCCCGGCATATATGATATTTTATTCATACTTGGCAAGGAAAAATCCATTAAAAGGATTTACACCGCAATTGATAAAATCAAAAAAGATTAAACACTTCAGAAGGAATTCCATTGGAAGATAAAATTTCAGATAAGTCAGGGAAAAAGGAATTAAATTCAAATAATCCCGTTCCAGCAGGTAATTTTATTAAGGAGATAATCAATCAGGATATTAAAGACAAACGCTACAGTGAAAAAATTCACACGCGTTTTCCTCCTGAACCCAACGGATATCTTCATATCGGGCATGCAAAATCAATCTGCTTAAATTTTGGATTGGCTGAAGATTATAAAGGTCTATGCAATCTCCGTTTTGATGATACAAATCCCGAAAAAGAGGATGTTGAATATGTTGATTCAATCATTGAAGATGTAAAGTGGCTTGGATTCGATTGGGGGAACCGTCTTTTTTATGCTTCTGATTATTTTGATCAGCTTTATGACTATGCAATACAGTTGATTAAACAGGGAGATGCCTATGTTGATTCCTCATCAATGGAAGAAATAAAAGAAAATAGAGGTGTACCGACAGAACCGGGGAAAGAAAGCCGTTTTCGTAATCGATCAATTGAAGAGAACCTGGATCTCTTTGAAAAAATGAAAATCGGCAGATTTAATGACGGTGATCATGTACTTAGGGCGAAAGTTGATATGTCATCTCCAAACATGAATCTTCGTGATCCTATAATGTATAGAATTCGTCATGCTTCCCATCATCGAACCGGTGACAAATGGTGCATCTATCCGATGTACGATTGGGCTCATGGGCAATCCGATTCCATTGAAAAAATTACTCATTCTATTTGTACGCTGGAATTTGAAATACACAGACCTCTTTATGACTGGTTTTTGGATAAGCTTGGAATTCATCATCCAAGACAGATTGAATTTGCCAGATTGAATCTAACCTATACCGTTATGAGCAAAAGGAAGCTGCTTGAGCTTGTTCAGAACGGATATGTAAACGGATGGGATGATCCCAGAATGCCGACAATCTCAGGATTAAGAAGAAGAGGCTATACTCCGGAGTCGATCAGAAGTTTTGCAGAAAGGGTGGGCGTTGCCAAAAGAGATACTGTAATTGATGTTGCTCTGCTGGAATACAGCATCCGTGAAGATCTAAATAAAAAAGCACAGCGTGCTATGGCAGTTTTAAATCCTTTGAAGGTTATAATTAGTAACTATCCTCAAGGAATTGTGGAAGAACTGGAAGCCGTTAATAATCCTGAAGATGAAAAGATGGGTACACGAAAAATCCCATTTACCCGCGAAATTTTAATTGAAAAAACAGATTTCATGGAGAATCCATCAAAGAAGTATTTCAGGCTTTCTCCCGGAAAGGAAGTAAGACTCCGCTATGCCTATATAATAAAATGTGAAGAAGCAATTAAAAATAATCAAGGGGAAATTATTGAACTTCACTGCACGTATGATCCGGCTACTAAAAGCGGATCGGCTGAAAGCGGCAGAAAAGTTAAAGGAACAATTCATTGGGTATCTGCCCAACATTGTATAGATGCGGAAGTTAGATTATATGACAGGCTTTTTAATGTAGAAGATCCCGGCGGTCCTTTTTGGCTGAACAATATTAACAAAAACTCGCTGCAAATACTATCAAATTGTAAAGTAGAACCGAGTTTGAAAAATGCTTCTCCCGGAAATAAATATCAGTTTGAAAGAACCGGATATTTCTGTACAGACCTTGACTCTAAGGCTGAAAAACTCATATTCAACAGAACCGTCCAGCTGAAAGATACTTGGGCAAAAATAGAGAAAATTGAGAATCCTATCGTATTATAAAATTAATATAGTTCTATTTCTTTTATTAATTTAATATCCTGAGACGAAGAGCCTATCTGAATAATGAATTTACCTTTCTCAGCTAACCAGTTCTTAGCCTGGGGATTCCAGAAGGAAAAATCTTTTTTACCTAGTTTAATTTGAATAATTTTATTCTCTCCCGGTTCCAGATTTATCTTTTTAAATCCTTTTAATTCTTTATTTGGGCGGGGTACGGAACTTTCAACATCCTGAACATAGAGTTGAGCTGCTTCCATTCCTTTCATATTGCCAACATTTTTCAGATTAAAGGTTACAATGACCGAGTCTTTTTCCTGAAATCTTGCCGGTGTTATTTTCAGGTCTGAATATTGAAAATCCGTGTAGGATAAGCCGAATCCAAACGGATAAAGCGGCTTAATCTTCTTATTTTCATACCAGCGGTATCCAACAAAAACACCTTCATTATAATGCACATCATAAACTGCACGCGCTTTTTCCTGCTTATCGTTCCATCCTGTATAAAGGTATTCACCTTCCGGAATATAGCCGTATCCGGGGGAATCCTTAAAATCTTTTTCTAAGGTTATAGGGAGTTTACCCGAAGGATTTATTTTTCCTGCGATTATTTCTGCAAGTGCCTGGTTCCCAGTTTGTCCGCCGTACCAAGCATAAATAATTGCTTTGGCATTGTTATTCCAATTAGTCATCTTAATTCCGCTTCCGGATGTAACGATTACGATTACATTAGGATTATTTTGTACACATGTCATTACTTTATTTTCCTGGTCGGCAGGAAGTTCAAATAGCCTGTCTCTGCCTTCACTGTCGTTCGTGCCGATATTGCATAACACGATTTCAGCGGATTTAATTTGGTCTGCGGTAGGATCCTTTACAAAATTAAGTCTGTCTCCGAATTCTTTTTTAAGCTCATCGAGCATTAACCTGTTATTATATCCTTCGACAAATGCCGCACCTCCGCCTACAGCTAATTTTTCCACATAATCACCGGTAAGCAAAATATTTTTTACTTCCTTTTTAACCGGCAGAATATTGTCTTCATTTTTTAAAAGAACAATCCCCTCTCTTGCGGTTTGAAGTGCAACCGATTCATGTTCGGGGAATTTTTCAAGGTAAGAATCATCTTTTTTCCTGTTGTGAAGCTTTGCTGCAAAGTAGGTTCTTAAAATGCTTTTAGCCATCCTATCGATATCGGTAACTTGCACTTTTCCCTCATCAATCAGCTGCGGGACATCCTTTAAAGCTACTGCGGAAGGCATTTCCAAATCCTGTCCGGATTTAACAAGCTTTTCTACATCATATACTGACGACCAATCAGTCATTACAAGCCATTTAAATCCAAGTTGTTTCCTTAGGATATTATTAATAACATACCCGCTCTGCCCGCACCATTCGCCATTAATTTGATTATAGGAAGTCATAACGGAAAAAGCACCGGCATCTATACCTGCTTTGAAAGCAGGAAGATAAATTTCATGTAATGTCCTTTCATCAACAACTGAATTACTTTTTCTGCGGTAATAATCAGTATTATTTGCAGCAAAATGCTTTAATGTTGCAACTGTACCCGTGCTCTGAACCCCGGTTACATATTCTTTAATCATTTGAGCAGCAAGGAAAGGGTCTTCTCCGAAGTATTCAAAATTTCTGCCGCATTGTGAAATCCTGTAAATATTCATTCCCGGTCCAAGTAAAATACCGATTCCTCCTGCACGGCATTCTTCACCAACGGATTTTGCATAATCGTATGCCAATTCAGAATTCCATGTAGCGGATAATGATAAGGGGCAAGGAAAAGCTGTCGATTTAGTGAGCTGATAAGCCGATAAATCAACATCTCTGAACTTCTCTCTTAAATGTACACCTTGAGTAGCATCTGCCATATAGACTTCAGTTATGTTTAATCTCGGTATAGCTCTTATAAAAAATGATTTATCTCCTCCTACAAAAGCAATTTTTTCTTCCGGCGTCATCAGCTTCAAGACCGAATCGGCTATTTTATCCGCTTC
>JBLNGL010000202.1:0-4236 GCA_050264735.1 Ignavibacteria bacterium
TGAAAATAATCTGTCTTAAGAAGATCCAGCTTTAAAATTCCCGGGATATTTGCAGTATCAATTATCCCGCCGAAAATACCGACATGAGATGAACCGTATAATGCAAGGTTAGTCAATCCCCAGCCGCCGCTTATTGCATCGCCTGTTGCATAAGGGGAAACTGAGTTCTCTGTTTCTCTTAATGCTTCATGAGCTATATAAGAATTCGGATCATATTGATGAGACCATCCTTCACTGTCCTGATGATTATCCGGCAGGTAATTTGTATAAAACAATCTGGATGCATTTGCCGCATTGAGCATCCATTTCCCAATAGCTCTTGCAAACCGATCATCATATCTCACAAGAGGAACAAGCGCGCCTCCAAGTTCAAATGTATTCATAATAAAAGCATAATCGTTGCTGATCGATTCACCGATCAATCCGTATACATCATATCCGCCCCAATTTCCTAAAATTGAACCCCACTTTCTTAAATCTCCGATCTCAAAACACCAATTAATTAATTTTTCAATATTGTAATCGGTATTTAATTCCGCATTCATTCTTGCCGCAGTATAAACTCCATATCCAAGCTGAAGTTCGTATGAAGGATTCGAACTCCAGCTATTTAAAAATTCCATCGCCCATTCGGCACCGATTCTATATTTTTCATTTCCCGATTCATTAAATGCATTATAAAGGATCCATGCAATTGAACCGGCTGCTTCCGGCTCGGGAACACCGGTACTTAATGGTTCCATTGTTTTTAAATTCCATGCCCGGTAATTCATGTATGGAATCTGCCAAGGAGCAGTATTTCCACCCATTGAATCTACTGCCTGCAGCCAGCGATCCGCAACTTTTATGAACTGGGAATTGAAATCACCTGTTCCCGGATAGAGATCGTAAAGCTGATAAAAAAAAACATTCGGCATAGTTTCATACCACCAGTCATCGCCTGTTGATGAAGAAGGATGGTTTAAATAAACAAGCTCTCCGTTATTTTTATTAAACCATTCTTCACACATCAAAACAAAATTATTCCCGTTCTGGTTTGATTTGTCAATTCCGGCTAAACTAGCACCGATTACGGCCGGCAGAACATTTATCGCTTCGCCAGAACCGGGCGAAGTTGTGCCGACAACGGTATTAAGCAGGAAACTATTATGATTGGGATAATTTACAGTAGCAGTATTCAACTGGATTAAAGGAAGATAATCTCCTGAAAGATCAAAATTAAAGACAAGTGAATCGTAACCCAGAGCAGTTTTTTTCCAATCTCTCATTTCGAAAGGATTAGGATAATTCGGCATCTGTTCAATTCTATTGATATCTATCTGCTGGGAGTAAATGAAGCTTTGAAGCAATAAAATTATTAAGGATAAAATTTTTTTAATAATTTTCATTTTTTACCAAGCATAATACTGCGGGGCAATACCAGCCGGAGGAAAAATTTCATCGAGCTTTTTCAGCATTTCTTCATCAAGATTTATTTCCAAAGCACGTATGGATTTGTTCAACTGTGTTGAAGTTCTGGGACCAATGATTGGCGCGGTTACCGCCGTCTGGTTCATCAGCCATGCCAAAGCAACATTTGCAGGCTCTTCTTTCAGTTCTTCACAAAATTTTTCCCACTCTTCAATTTTTTTCCGGTTATTTTTAAGCTTGTTTTTAATTTCTTCCGTGTCTCTTCTTTTTCTGCCCGTTCCTTTTAAAACACCGCCGAGAAGACCGCCTTCCAGCGGACTCCATGGAATAATCCCGATTCCATAATACCTGCAGGCAGGAATTACTTCTCTTTCAATAAACCGGTTGAATAAATTGTACTTGCTCTGTTCGCTCACTAATCCGAGCAGATTTCTTTTTGATGCCGATTCGCATGCTGCAGCTATATCCCATCCTGCAAAATTGCTGCTGCCCGCGTAAATAATTTTACCTGAAGCTATTAACTGTTCCAATGCCTGCCAGATTTCATCCCATGGTGTGTTCCTGTCAACATGATGCATCTGGTAAAGATCAATATGATCTGTTTTCATCCGGCTAAGACTGTCCTCACAAGCTTTCCTAATATGATAAGCAGAGAGCCTTTTATCATTTATTCCCGGGCCTATCTCTCCGTAAACTTTAGTTGCAAGAACAATTTTATCACGCCTAGTTTTATCCTGTGAAAACCATTTCCCAAGAATTTTTTCAGTTATGCCTTCTCCTTTTTTACCGCCGTAAGCATTTGCAGTATCTAAAAAATTTATACCGTGCTCCAATGATTTATCCATGATCTTATAGGCTTCTTTTTCAGGAGTCACACGGCCGAAATTCATAGTGCCTAAGCAAAGTCTGCTAACCTGCAATCCCGCTTTTCCTAAATAGGTATATTCCATAAGGATTTAAAAATTTAAAATTCCGGATTTCTTACAAATAATGATTATTTAGATAATTGTTCAGGGTGAAAATCCGAACTTCGGCCGGATTAATCGGCTTAATGCTTCCATTGATTTCCAGAATTTTTTCCTCGCCGGGTAAAAGTATAAACCCTCTATCCGAGAATTCCGCTTCAGAGTGATAAAGATCTGCAAAATACGCCGGCTTATTTGAAGAAAGTTTAACAATATTATTATCAACACGTATTTTAATTTCAGCTGAAGAAAGATTTCTATACTTCCATTTTTCTTCAGTATAAAAATTTCTAAAAACCAGGTTTTCATTCTGATCGAATAATGATATTATTATTGTCCAGTTTTTATCAGGGGGAAAAATTTTTTGTGGGATTCCGACAGCAATCTTTTTTGCATTCACCGGAATTTTAGCATTTACTGTTTCTTCATGGATCAAAGAACCGGAATCTTCAAAAACATTTATTTTTATTTTGCAGTAAAAATCAGACAAACCTTGATTTAACACCTGAACAGTTAATTCGTCCATATCTTTAATTATGCCGGCAATCTGCCGGTTAAAAATATTTTTCACAAAGTAGTAAGACATTTTTGGTATTAATTCTGAATCTATCAATGCCCAGCTTGTAACAGGCCAGCAGTCGTTGAGCTGCCAGATTATACTGCCGTTTGTCAGGGGATAATTAAATCTCCAATGTTCCAAGCAAATCTTTAATGCCAGCGCCTGGTTTAATTGAGCAAGATAAATATAGTCATCCCATTCAGTATTTAAAGGAAGATGCCCGGCTAAAAACCTTATTATTCTTTCAGGCCCTTCAACCTGTTTGTTATGAAATTCAAAAATTTTATTCTGAAATACTCTTTTTTCTTTTGACAGAAATTTCCCGAATGTTTTTTTATCAGCCGGACCCTGAAATCCGAATTCGGTTACAAACAGGCTTTGATCATTTCTTACTTCAGAGTAATCAATCCATCGGCTCCAGATATTCCATTCATGTCTGTTCCCGCTTGTGAAGGAATTTGGGTCTTCGTCGAAACTGAACGGGGATGAAGGCCAATACGGCCTGTCGCCGTCTTCCTCTTTTAAAATTCTTGGAATGATATTATGGTAAATTTTATACCCGGGCATTTTTTTGTAAGATGATTTCATATTCTGGTACCAGATCCATTCATTTTCATTATTGCCGCACCAGACTGCAATTGAGGGATGATGCTGAAGCCTCTGCACATTTTCTCTTGCTTCTTCTTTGACATTTTCTAGAAATTCTTTGTGTTCGGGATATGAGGCACATGCAAACATAAAATCCTGCCACACCATTAAGCCGAGCTCATCGCATATCTGATAGAAAATATCATATTCGTAAAAGCCGCCGCCCCATACTCTTACGATATTCATATTTGCATCTTTTGCCGCCTGAAGGAGCATCCGATATTTATCATCTGAAACACGGGGCAGAAATGAATCTGAAGGAATCCAATTAGCACCTTTTGCAAAAATATGTTTTCCGTTCACCTTGATTTTGAAAGCGGCTTTTTCATTTTCAATTAATGTTAAAGTGATGGTTCTAATTCCTACTTTTTTCAGCTGGTGATCAATAACATTATTGTTTTCATCAGACAAAAAAACTTCAAGGTTATACAGATTCTGTTCACCTTCCCCGTTCGGCCACCACAGCAACGGATTATTTACTCCGATTTCAATTTCATCTTTATGCAGCCCGGAAAAATTAATTTCTTTGATAAACTTCTGATCAGCGCTTGAAAGAACAACTTTAATCTTCAACTTCTTAGACTGCCTGCCGCCGATAGTAATTCCTATTTTAATATCAGCTTTATTATTGTTTAAATCCTTTACCGAGAATGA
>JBLNGL010000203.1:0-3062 GCA_050264735.1 Ignavibacteria bacterium
AAAAGGCAGGAGAATATTTGTCGAAATTATTAAACGGGAAAGGGAAAGTTGCAATCATTAATCAGCCGGCAATTACATCCGTTATTGATCGTGTGCAGGGATTTACAGATGAGCTTTCAAAATATCCGGGAATAAAAATTACTGCGGATGTAAACGGGCAGGGCGTACGCGACCGGGCTTTGCAGGTTACCGCAGATGTACTGCAGGCAAATCCTCAGCTTGACGGAATTTTCGGAATAAACGATGATTCAGCTTTAGGCGCACTCGATGCTGTGAATCAGTTCAACAGGAAAGGAATTGTAATTATCGGCTATGATGCAACTCCTCCGGCAGTAGATGCAATTTTAAATGACTCTCCTTTAAAAGCAGATGTCGTACAATATCCGAAAAAGATCGGAGAAAAAACTATACAGGCAATTAAAGATCATTTTGAAGGAAAAATTGTTCCTCCTTCAATTCCCGTAGAGGTTGGAATTGTTGGTAAGGAAGATCTGAACAAGAAGAGAGAAAATTAAAATCTGTTCTTTCTCTTAATCTTTATCTTTCTCTCTCACAGATTAAGAGAAAGAGAAAGAGAAAGAAGTAAACCAATTCTACTTATATGCAAAAACTCCTCAGCATGGGAAATATTTCCAAGCATTACCCGGGTGTGCTCGCATTGGATAATGTTTCTTTTGATTTAAATGCGGGTGAAGTTCATTGTCTTGTCGGAGAAAACGGAGCCGGCAAATCTACCCTTATGAAAATCCTATCCGGGGCAATCAAAAAAGATTCAGGCAAAATATTTATTAATGATAAAGAAGCTGAAATTAATGATCCATCCGATTCACAAGCACTAGGTATTGGATTAATTTACCAGGATTTTAAGCTCGTTCCCGAACTTACTGCTGCAGATAATATTTTCCTGGGAAATGAACTTTCAAAAAATTTTTTCCTGCTGGATAAAAAAAAGATGAATGAGCTTGCAGCATCTGCTTTAAATCAACTCGGCGAAAAGATAGATCCTGCTTTATTTGTATACATGCTGAGTATTGCCCAGAAACAATTTGTGGAAATAGTTAAGGCGCTCCGCAGAAATGTTAAAATTCTTGCAATGGATGAACCCACTGCTCCGTTAACAAATAAAGAAATTGAAATTCTATTTGCTACAATTAAAAAATTAAAAGAAAACGGAACAGGAATCATTTATATCTCTCACAGGCTCGAAGAAATATTTAAAATTGGGGACCGGGTTACTGTGCTTCGGGATGGAAAATCTGCAGGCACTTTTAATTTAGCAGGTTTCGATTCAAATAAATTAATTCAGCTAATGGTCGGAAGAGAATTAGCCGAAGAATTCCCAAAGCATACATCGCAGAAAGGAAAAGAAATTTTAAAACTGGTTGATTTGACCGGCGGAATTCTAAAAAATATTAATCTCGAACTTTATATGGGAGAAGTTTTAGGTTTGGCAGGGCTCGCAGGAGCAGGAAGAAGCGAGCTTGTCAGAATTATTTTCGGCGCAGATAAGAAACAAAGCGGAAAAATCCTTTTAAATGGCAAAGAATTAATTATTAATTCGCCGAGAAATGCAATCGATTCAGGAATTGCCCTCCTCACGGAAGACAGGAATCTTTGCGGACTTTTTATGGAATTGAATATCCGGAAGAATATAACAATTTCCAATTTGAATAAGCTTCATCCCGGAATTTTTATTGACAAGAACAAAGAGTCTGAGACTTCATTAAAATTTTTTAACCGGCTTAGAATTAAAGCTCCTTCCATAGAAACAAAAGTTGAAGCATTAAGCGGAGGAAACAGGCAGAAAGTTGTTCTTGCACGCTGGCTGTTTTCCGATTCCAAAGTTTTAATTTTCGATGAGCCGACTGCCGGTATAGATATCGCGATTAAGTATGAAATCTATAACCTGATTAATAAGCTTGTTGAAGAAGGAATCGGCATAATAATAATCTCTTCCGATCTTCCGGAATTAATCGGCATATCGGATAGGATTGCCGTTATGTGCAACGGAAAGATAACAGGAATTCTTAACAAGCCGGAATTTAATCAGGAGAAAATACTGACTCTCGCAACAAAATTTTTAGAAGAAAAATAAGAGAAGAAGATTTTGGATAATAAAATTAAATTCTACAATCTTATCGGCGAGTTCAGCCTAATTGCAGTTTTTATAGCGGAGGTAATAATATTCTCCCAGCTTTCTCCCTATTTTCTCACTGCCGATAACCTTTTAAATGTATCCCTTCAGGCCTCGATTACAGCAATAATCGCAGCAGGGATGACATTTGTAATCCTTACCGCCGGGATTGATCTTTCAGTCGGCTCACTCGTTGCTTTATCCGGAGTTATAGCAACAAGTCTATTGAAAATAGACGCACCAGGGTTCATTGTTTTTTTAATCGCAATCCTGGGAGGAATAATATTCGGAGCGGCATCGGGATCCGCTGCGGGGATTTTTATTACCAAATTTAAAATTACCCCTTTCATTGTTACTCTTGCTTTAATGACAATCTGGCGGGGAGCAGCATTTGTTTATACTGAAGGAAGACCTGTTTGGGGCCTGCCGGAAGCCTTCAGCACGTTGGGAGGAGATAGGATCTTTGGTGTTCCGATTCCTACGGTAATAATGTTTCTAGTTTTTATTTCCGCACATATTGTTTTGACCAAAACCAAATTCGGCAGATATGTATATGCCGTTGGAGGAAATTTAGAAGCGGCCAGGCTGGCAGGAATAAAAACCAATAAAATATTGATTTCAGTCTATATTATTTCCGGTATTCTTTCTTCTGTAAGCGGAATACTTCTGGCATCGAGAATGAATTCCGGTCAGCCGAATGCAGGGTTAATGTACGAACTAGATGTAATTGCTGCAGTAGTTGTCGGAGGTACTAGTTTATTCGGAGGACGAGGTACAATCATCGGCACATTCATCGGCTCAATGCTGATTGCGGTTTTACGTAACGGATTGAATTTAATAAATGTCGGATCTTATGTTCAGCAGGTTATTGTGGGAGTGGTTATTTTGCTGGCTGTACTGCTGGATCAGCTGAGAAAATAGCAGGGCA
>JBLNGL010000204.1:0-3398 GCA_050264735.1 Ignavibacteria bacterium
TGGAATGTCTTGACTATCAATTTTAAAAAATCTAAGTTATAATTGAGGGTATGTAAAGAAAGGGAACTCGTCTATAAATCACTACAATTTTTATAAGAATGCTAGGAATTTAATAAATTAAATCCGAAAGGATTTAATCCAAGGGCATTACAGCTTTTATAATTTAAAAATTAAGGGGAAACTAATGTCAATTAGTTCAATATTTCTATTTGTTACTGCCAGATTATTTATATTCCTTCTAGTAGTTTCTGCAGTTACTAAAAGGGGATATTCTCAATCCTCAAATTACATCACTAAAAGAGGCGGCGTTTGTTTCAGGATAGATGATAATAACTCTATATTATATTATAAACAATTTGCAAACTTATTTAATAAATATCACCAGCATTTCTGCCTTGCAATAAATTTGGGGGCTAATACCATAACGACTGACTATATAAATGGATTAAAAGAGATTCAATCTTCCGGACATGAAATGATGGATCATACACCGCAACATGGGACAAGTTATTTTAGAACAAATTTATCAATCGATTATTTTCTCAATCATCCCGGAGTTCATGGTATTACAAATAATAATAAAGTAATGCTTGAATATGCTGATGTAGATATTAAATGTGCGGAAAGAAATGGGTATGCGGACATAAACAAAGATACTGTAAGGGGTTCGTTTACAAGCTTTGCCGATAAGGATTGTTATTTATATTTTCCGAGCCTTGACAAGCTTGTGTTCATTCATCCTACCAGCGGGTGGATTAATGAAAATACCGTTAAGGTGACGGATTTTTGGCAAAATTCAATTAATCTTGGAATTCACCAGAATATTAAATATTACAATTTTGATTTTAATAATATTCATCTTACAGTGGATGCTGTAAGAGCTTTAATTGAAGAATCTTTACGCCTGGCGGATTATTACGGCCTGGATAGACCTCAAACATGGATTCAGCCGGGAACTTATGGGCCTCATATCCATAGAGAGGAATTAAAAGAAGCAGGAAGTAATTTGGGATATAAATCGGCAGATTCTTATGAGTATGTACTTAAAGTTTTTAACGAGTACAATCCTACTAATGACAAAGAATTCGGCATTGGCTGGGGAAATTTTGACGAGGATGCCTGGGATCTTAATAAGTGCAAACAATCAATTGCCGATAGAATAGCAAAGCATCAGATAGCGATTGGAAGCGGTCATTTCAGCGAATTATTGGATGGCTTGGCAGGTACTTTGATTAGGATAGAAAATATAATTCAATGGTGTGTTGACAATAATATTCCTATAAGAACATATTCTGAATGGGCAGATATTTTATATAATCAAACCCCTGATCCAAACGAAAATGTTTTCCCTCCTTTGAATATAGATCTGGACGCGAACAATATCCCCGATGGTTATAAGGGAGGTATGAAAGGAATTCTGAAAAAGAATGACGGAATTCCCGCTGTAAATAACTATTGTTATTCAATCAGCAACAGCGGAGCGATTTGTTCAATTACAAGTTTAGGCGGAATTGAGAAAGGCAGAAACGAATTTGAAGTATGGACAAAAGGAAAAGCCGGTAACTTTATTGAAGTTGTTTTTAAAGCAGGCAGCCAAAATTTTATTTATAAATTTCCGGCTGAAAATTCCCAATGGACTAAATTTAATTTAGAAGGATCAGTTAACGGAAACACTTCTTTAACAATCCCGGAAAATGTTTCTGTTGTCGATATAACAATAAATTGCTGCAATTATTCATCAGGTGAAGTGAAAATCAGCGGAATGACATTAAAAAAATACGGACTCCTCCCGGTCGAACTCGCTTCTTTCACTGTCTGCACTGATCAAAATGCTGTTCAATTAAAATGGCAGACAATCACGGAAATTAATAATTACGGATTTGAAATAGAAAGACAAGTAAGCAGTAAGGAGTATGGAGTAAGGAATGAGTGGGAAAAAATCGGGTTCGTAAAGGGGAACGGCAACAGCAATTCACCAAAAGATTATACCTATGTAGATTTGAATCCGTGTGGCGGAAGCAGATATATTTATAGATTAAAACAGATTGATAATAATGGGAAATTTGAATATTCAAATGAAGTTGCGGTAAATTTAATTGTTGAAAGATTTGTTCTGTATCAGAACTATCCTAATCCTTTTAATTCCAGTACAATAATTAGGTACGGAGTAACAAATACTAGTATGGTCACAATTCACATTTATAATACTATTGGGGAAGAAATAGATGTGCTGAATGAAGGATTAAAGGAAACCGGTTTCTACAATGTGCATTGGCAAGCAAAGGACTTACCAACCGGGGTATATTTTTACTCATTAACAGCTAAAGATCCGGACGGAGTAAATTATTCAACAAAAACTATGAAAACAATATTAATCAGATGAGTAACAAACGGTGCTTCATCAGCACCATTTCCTGGCCATCCTAAAAAATTTATACCCATCAATTCTTTTCCAGCAGTAGTACAATAAAAATACCTGATGCTCTGTTTTCGGTTTCCGGATAATAGCATAATCCCGGATCCTTACTTGATGTTTCCACTTTTCTCCCACTATATAAATCTCAATGAAAATTTAAAAAAACCGGGAGTCCATCCGGTAGGATATTATTAGGTTTAATGGAGAAAAAATTTTTGTGGTTTCGGAAATTATTAAAGAATAATTAATGTTCAATATTCAATGTTCAATTTTCATTTAACAAATAGAATAATTTTAAAGAAATCCTATTTAAAGGAATTGAAAATTGAGAATTGAACATTGCTTATTGAGAGTTTTTATTTGAACCTCTTGCATGCCCTATTTTTTGTTTCTATTTTTTGCAGATACACTCTCAGTGCTTTAACGTACAGCTCAGGCTGATCCGCCATTGTTGCATGTGCGGCATTGGGAATCACTATGAGCTCGGAATTCGGAATTTGCTGCAGGAATTTCCTCATTGTTTCCGGTCGTGCTTCGTCATATTCGCCGACGATAATCAATACCGGAACATTCAGTTCATCCAGACGCACTGTGCGGTCATAATTCTTCAGATTTCCGGTTGCAGTAAATTCGCTGGGTCCTCACATGAAATTATACATGGAATCATTATAAGATATACCTTCGCATTCCGGTAACATGACATATGGTTTCCGAAATAGAAAGCGCTGATAAAAAGCATATGCTGCATTTTGGTATTCAGGTGAATTTGTAGTGCCTGCATATTCATGATTCTTGATGATTTGTTCTATAGAGTCGGGAAGTTCCGCAAGAAGGATTTGTGAATCCTCTATCCAGATCGATGTACTTAAAAGCGGACTGGCAAGAACTAGTGATCTAAGTCCTTCAGGCTCGTACTTAAGAACATAATCGGTTACAACTGATGCTCCCCAGGAATGACCATAAAGATGGAATTCATCTATTC
>JBLNGL010000205.1:0-3902 GCA_050264735.1 Ignavibacteria bacterium
TCCAGACAGCCGGAATTATCTCTCGCTCATCCTCAAAATCTGTTATTAATTCCGCGAGGGGTCGTTTCGCAACTCTGCTTAAACCTCCGGCGGCAAATATATCAGTCTCAGTAAGAGCCAGCGCCCAGGAGCTGCCGAGCCCATATTCGGTGTTTGTCCAGTCCATGCCGTTATTTACACTAAGAAAAACACCATTGTTTTCGGTACCTGCAAAAATACTTGTGCCCGAAACAGCCAGAGCCCACACATCATCATTTTCCAAACCGGAGTTTGCCGCATCCCAGTTTGTTCCGTTATTAGTAGAGACATAAACTCCGGCCCCTGAAGTTCCTGCAAAAAGAGATGTACCTATAACTGCAAGAGAATAAATAATTCTATTATCCGGTAAACCGGAACTTACTTCATTCCAGTTCGAGCCATTGTCTGTTGAAAGATAAACACCAAAACCGGCGCTTGCGAAAAGATTAGTGCCTGAAACTGTCAGAGCCCTAATCCAGCCGTCCGGCAAACCTGCACTCACATCTGTCCAGTTGGTACCATTATTTGTGGATAAAAATACTCCGTCATCTGTTCCTGCAAAAAGATCAGATCCCGACACTACAAAAGAATAAACAGTGCCATCTGTCAATCCTAAACTTGCTTCACTCCAGTTTGATCCATTGTCCGTTGTAATAAAGACGCCGTTTTCAGTTCCGGCATAAATGCTGGAAGCGGAGACAGCCAGCGACCATATCTGATTATCAGTCAACCCGGAATTCGCTTCTATCCAATTTTCGCCTTCATCAGAAGTAAGAAATACACCGGCGTTTAATGTGCCTGCATACAGATTATTTCCGGAAACCGCAAGAGAAAGGACCCCTCCGCCAAATGAAGGAAAGTTAGCAGTATTAATCCATTGTGCCTGTAAATTAATGCTGATTACAAAGAAACATACCACAAGAAAAAAACATGTAGACTTCTTCATTAATCCACTCCTTTCTTGCGATTGTATTCAAGTAATTATTTATAAATTTAAAAATGAATCAATTAGCTTTTTGTGATTAATATTTCCGAAACAATGGATTCTAGTTTTCAGGAAATAATATTTTTTCTTTTTAAGATACTTCCAAGATGCAGAAAATTTTTCACCGTTTCCGTTTTAAAATGCGGAAGTTCAACGAAGAAGGATCATCTTTTTTGTATCAACATAAGTACCTGCTTTTAATTGGTAGATGTACACTCCGCTTGCAAGTTTACCTGCATCAAAGGACACTTTATAACTGCCCGCAATTTTTTCTTCATTAACAAGGGTTAAAATCTCATTCCCCAATACATCATAAATTTTTAATGCAACAAAACTTTCTTCAGGTATCTGGTAGTTTATTATTGTTGATGGATTGAAAGGATTGGGGTAATTCTGATTCAGCTTGTAAACAATTGGAATCATTTCCGGCTCATCACTGATATCTGTAATGATTAAACCATAATTAGCTAAAAAACCGCTGGAAATGCTTGAGGCACCATTCGAAGTTGAACCTTCAAAAGATACTCCTATAGAAGAAGTAATTCTGGTATTTGTTGAGTTTGATACACCAAATCCGCTGCTGAATGAAGACCAGGCAACCTGGTTGCTTTGTGCTAAAGATGGAATAGTCAAAAGAATGAAAATGAAAATTTCCGTTTTCCATTTACCATTTACCATCCCGACAAGCCGGGACAAGTTTTTCCATATTGAATTATTTGTTTCCATCATTCTTCTCCTTCATATTTCCCGGAAGCTGCCGATTAACTTCAGGTTTATTTGAATAATAAATTCCTTTTTCTTTCGGTTGTCCGAACAGTTCCGGAGCCAAATATTTCCCTTTATTCCTTTCCTCTTTTTCTTGTACAGCAGAAAACGGATGCTGCTTGGCATATTCATCATTGCGTACTCCGGTTACCTGCCATGAAACTTTCACTTTAGGTTTGTCTGTTTTAATTGTGAAGCTGTTATTACTGACGTCAGTTTCACTCCAAGCCTGAGCTTGCTGACCAATTGTAGTAAGCTGATAACGGTAGTCAATATTCAATGATTGGAAATATGCAGGAAGCCCTACTGATGCAAAACCATTTTCATCGGTTGTAATATTTCCGTTGTAAACATTCATCCGTTCAGGGCTTTCAATGCAGGAATGGATGAGATATTTATTCGCAGGATCGAGAGGATGGTCTATTTTAAAGTTTTTATCTCCAGATACGCTGAGACCACCGGCGTAAACATATGCGCTTACCTGAACCGAACCATCAAACCATCCGGCATAATCGCCCCAATCAATACCTGATGCACCGTAACCATATACCCCTGCACCCGAATTATTACCTGGATTATGATATCCTAAGATTCCATGTGACCGATTTACTGTTTCACCATACACGCCTCCCCAGCCATTAGTAGTATTTCCAACAATACCGTAGTCACTAATACTACCGGCATGAACTGCGTGTCCCCCTTGGCTGAAAGCATAAATTCCCCAACCGGTTTCACTCTGTCCGGAAACGCCTGTGCCGGTACCGCTAAATCCTCCGACTCCGGTACCAGCGGGAGCTGTTCCATATACACCGTACCAATCATCGCTTTCACCATAAACGCCGACCCCGGTGGATACGCCTTTTAAACCGTGTCCATTAGCTGTATTAATCACCGTCAGCATATAATCGGTTATCGAATCATTTAATGTTAAGGGTACTTTAAGATTTACGGTTGCAGTGGGACCGTTAGGTGAATCTATATTTAAAGTATTGTTTGTATTTTGAATTCCCAGAATGCCTGAGCCTCCCCCGGTACTGCTTGAAATTCTAATTTTATTTTCATTAGAGGTTACCGTTGTACCGCCGCCGCCTTCGATTATAATATTGTCTTTAAGTCCGTTTAGACTTTTTACTACTTTCCCGCCGGCAACATCGTCGCTCATTAAACTATATCCCGCCGACGTCAGGGCGATTCTAGGTGAAAGCTCGGCTTCATCTCCCACTTTTATTCCAAGCCAGTATTGTTTATCAAATTTTACATTAGAATTAAAAGGAGTCAGATCACCGAGAGAAGTTGAAAACAATCCTTTTTTTAGGGCAAGATTTTTAGTTTCAGTCCAGATTGCATCTCCGCCTGTTTCTGCTTCATATAAACTAAAACTGATTGAATAGTTTCCGTCTGCTTTCGGATTACCGGATTCGTCTGTTAGCACTCCCTGATACGAAATTGTTCGCGGGATCTGTGCAGTTAAAGAATTAATTGCACCAAGTAATAAGCAAAAAATTAATAATGTTCTCATAAAAGAGCCTTCCTTTAGTTTAATAGTTAATTAATTAAAATAATTTCACGGGAGTTTATTTTAATAAAATCATTTTCTTAGCATCCTTATATATTCCATTTCTGTAAGCTGCTTCAATTCCATAGAAATAAACTCCGCTGCTTAAATCGGAACCGTTGAAATTAATTTCATGCAGCCCTGCATTTTGTTCACCGAAGAACAAATCTTTAATCTTTCTGCCCAGTACATCGAATAAAATGATCTTTACATAACTCTCTTCAGCTAAAGAATATTTTATTTCAGTAATAGGATTGAAAGGATTAGGATAATTTTGGTACAGAGCAAATGTTGATGGAACCGGTTTCCCGGAATTCATTCCTGTTGTAACGGAATTAGACGGAAAGAAAATATTATCAAGCCACACATTTGCCGGGTAATCAAAGAAATTTTTAAATTGCCAAATCAATCTATGTTCTCCTGCGTCAAGCTCATATTCAAAAAATTTCCAATCCATAATATCATTCCAGTAGTCAGTAATAATGCTGTCTATATAAAAAGATAATGTGCCGAAATTGGTTAACAATTTTACAGCAAATGCAATTGAACCATCATTTGGCAAATCAACATTAATTGCAA
>JBLNGL010000206.1:0-7294 GCA_050264735.1 Ignavibacteria bacterium
ATCCCGGCGGTAATCGCCCGCTGTCTCTTCCGGTTCTATATCCTGCTTAAAATAAATTCCCACAGTTGACTGTGTTGCCTCGGGATCGGTGGCAATTGCAAAAAGCATTTTTTCATTCCCGGGAACAGGAAATATTTTTCTTTCGCGGGGAGATTGAGCTTTCGGAATCGCTGAGAATATTTTTTTAACATAATCTTCAACTTCCTTTTTATCAAAATCACCGACTGCAACAACCGCCATCAGGTCCGGCCTGTACCAATCGTGGTAAAATCTTTTCACAGTTTCATAAGGGAAGCTTTCCAGTATTTCCTTTTTACCGATCGGTAGTCTTTCGGCATACACAGAGTTTTTAAATAAAATAGGGAACTGCTTATCTCTTATTCTCGCATTTGCTCCTCTTCCCAAACGCCATTCCTCAATTACTACTCCTCTTTCTTTATCAACTTCATCATTCTCGAAGCTGACATTATGAGCCCATTCTTTCAGAATATTTAGGCCTTTTTCCAACACACCCTGAGTGTCGGTGGGAACTTCCAGCATGTAAACTGTTTCATCGAAGCTAGTATAAGCATTTATATCAGGTCCGAACCTCATACCTATTGATTCCAGGTAATCAATTATTTCATGCTTTGCAAAATTTGCAGTACCGTTAAAAGCCATATGCTCAGTGAAATGTGCAAGCCCCTGCTGATCATTATCTTCAAGCACCGAACCGGCATTTAATGCAAGACGCAGAAAAGCACGCTTTTCAGGTTTTTCATTATGGCGTATGTAATAAACTAATCCGTTGTCCAGAGAACCGATAGTAATGGATGTATCCAGGGGAAGCTTGTCTGAGAGTTTGATTTCCTGGGCTTGAAGAAAATTCAAGCTAAAGATTATCAATAAGCTTATGAGAGATTTCAGCATAACATCTCCGTAATTTAAATGCGTTTTGTTTGTAGAGAAAGATTAGGATAAAGATTAAGAGACAGAGAAAGATTAAGAGAAATACAAATGATCTGAACTACTTTTAATTTCATAAAAGGAAAGAATTTTCAAAAAAATAATATATTATATTATCAAACCGGAAGAAAGTTTCAAATGATGGGGGTGTTTGGATAATTTTGATGCATGTAACTCATTTTTATTCATTCTTCAATTCCTGGAATGCTTCATCAACCGATTGACATACAGGCAGAACACGGTTAAGCTGTGTAATTTTTATTAAAGAAAATACTTTTTCCGAAGGCGAGGCTATACGCATGCTGCCGCCGTTGCCGTTTAAAATCCTGTTTGCCACTAAAATTGCGCTCAAACCGGAGCTGTCGCATGTTTCAACTTCGCTTAAATCGAGCACCAGTTTATTCACTCCTTCTACTTTCAGCAGAAGCGTGAATTCACCTTTCAGGAGACCGGAGATATTGGTATCCAGTCTTCTTTCATTCAGCTTGAAGATTGAAATATCGTCGACTCTTTTTATTTCGAAGTTCATATTTCAGTATTAAAAAAAGATTAAAACATTCTTAAGCAATTTAAGAAATTTTTATAAGAAATTTCCGGTCTTTCCGCCTTGTTTATTATCTGCAGATTGTAATATTTATCGCTGTCCGGCTTCTGAAATCCTACTTTTATGGGGGAATTAACAAAAGTAGATACATAGCTGCCGAATAAATTTTCTTTTATATTTAGATCGAATACTGCATTATAATACATGGTGCCCAGTTTATCGATTAATCTCTTCGAGGGAAGCTTCAGCTTATTTATATCGGAAAGATTATAATCTATAATATGGTGCCTGAGCTTCATGGGTATAAGACTGATTCTGAAATCATAAGTGAATATATGAGGCACTTTTTCATTCTCTTCCAGGAATTTTACAACTTCTAATGAATAATGAAAATCCGTTTCATCATGCGGCATGAGCACCAGGAAGTTAAACGATTTGGAAAAAAAACCAGTAAATGATTGATAAACAGGCTTTAATTCTTTTACCTGCCACTTTACGAAAAGCTGGGCTGCTTTTGCTTTTAAAGCTTCAATCATTTTGATCCTGATTCTTTAAGGTAATTTTTAAAATTTTCTTCATCTAAAATTTTTACTCCAAGGTTCCTTGCTTTAGCTAATTTTGATCCCGGGTTTTCTCCCGAGATTAAATAATCTGTTTTAGAGCTGACGCTTGAAGAAACTTTTCCGCCGAGGGAGTTTATTCTTTCACCTGCTTCTTCACGTGAGAATTCAGATAAAGTTCCGGTAATTACAAAAGTCTTATCTGTAAAAAAGTTTTTCTTAATTTTTTTCTTTACAGATGTAAAATTAAGTCCCTGGGCTTTAAGTTGCTCAATTATTTTTAAGTTTGAGCGGTTCGAAAAAAATTTTTTAACACTGCCGCTTATACTTGGACCAATTTCCGGAATAGATGATATCTCCTCTTCAGAGGCATTTATCAAATCATCAATAGAATTAAAATGATCCGTCAGCTTTTTTGCCGCTCCCGATCCGACATATCTTATCCCTATGGCAAAGAGGACTTTATTAAACGGCTGGCTTTTACTTTTCTCAATTGATTTTAAAAGATTATCAACGCTTTTTTCCCCGAGCCTTTCCATTGAGATCAATTCGTCCCTCTTCTCCTTCAGCGTATAAATATCGGTATAAGTTCTCAATAATCCTTTTTCGACAAAGAGAGAAATCCAGGCATCTCCCAGCCCTTCAATGTCCATTGCGCCGCGGTAAGAAAAATGAGTGAGCCTTCCTTTTACCTGCGCCGGACATTCGGTATTTTCACAATAGATTGCAACTTCATTTTCAGGTTTAAAGACCGAAGAGCCGCATACGGGGCATTTTTCAGGAGGCTTAGGCGGACTGCTGTTCGCAGGGCGCTCGGTAAGAACAACAGCAACAACCTTGGGAATTACATCTCCGCCTTTTTCAATAATTACTTTGTCTCCTTCGCGGATATCTTTTCTTCTTATTTCATCGATATTATGGAGAGTGGCTTTGCTGATCGTTGAGCCGGCAAGCGGAACGGGATCAAACATCGCAATAGGTGTTATTGTCCCAGTTCTACCTACACTCCAGAAAATCCGGCGTATCCTTGTAAAAGCCTGCTTTGCTTTAAACTTAAATGCCGTAGCCCAGCGGGGCGACTTTGCAATACTTCCGAGTCTTTTCTGCTGGCTCAGCGAATTTACTTTTATTACTGCTCCGTCAATTTCATATTCCAGGGAATTCCGTTTTTCTTCCAGTGCCCGGCAGGCTTTTAAAACTTCATCTATGTTTTTACATAATGCTGCCAGCGGATTGACATTAAAGCCCAGATCCTTCAGCAGCTTTAAATTTTCATATTGAGTATTCAATTCTTCTTCAGGATTGATAAGCGAATAAGTAAAAATATTTAAAGGTCTTCTCGCAACAATCCTGGGATCCTGCATTTTTAATGTCCCTGCCGCCGAATTCCTGGGATTTGCAAAGAGCCTTTCTCCATTAACCTCCCTTTCTTTATTCAGCTTAATGAAATCTTCAATTTTCATGAAAATTTCTCCCCGGACTTCAAAATCTTTCAGGGCATAATCAGGAAATTTTTTTCTTCCGTTTGTTTTGCGGAATTCTTTCAGCTTTAAAGGAATAGATCTTATAGTCTTTACATTTGCCGTTATATCTTCGCCTATAAAACCATCTCCTCTTGTAGCTGCGGTCTTAAGATACCCGTCAACATAGCGAAGGCTTACAGATGCCCCGTCTATTTTCGGCTCCACTGCATATTCAACTTTTTCTCCGGAAGGAAGCAGATCGCGAACCCTTCTGTCGAAATCGAGCAGCTCATCTTCCTTGTAAGTATTCGAAAGGCTGAGCATCGGAATTTTATGTGTAACGGGCTTGAATTCCTTTGTGAGATCTTTTCCCACTCTTTGGGAAGGAGAATCGGGCGTAATTAATTCCGGGTATTCCTGTTCAAGCTTTTCAAGTTCCTTAATAAGCAGGTCATATTCTTCGTCGCTTATGATCGGTTCGGCTAATATATAATAATTATAATCGTGCTCATTAATTTGCTGTCTTAACTCTTCTATTCTATTTTCAACATTCCCGACAGCTAGTTTTGTCATATTTCAAATATTAAAGGAAATGGATTAATGAATGTGCATTTTTTTGGTTGTTAAATTACCGGCGGAGCGCTTAAATATTTAAGCCCGGTGCTGTCTATTAAAACATGCACGACCGATCTTTTATTATTCCCGCGGTCTAAAGGTTTATTATTTAAAAAAAGCTCAATACGGGTATAGTTTCCAAAAGTAATCTTATAATTATCTTTTGCCTTGATAATCTTCTGTGACTGAGGAAACAAAATAAATTCTTCCTCATCGAAATCATCCAGAATAATTTTGACCCAGGAAGTATCGTTTGCTTTTATTAACAGTGATAAACTGTCGGCAGCCGGTATGAGAGCGGGCTGTTCTGTTTTAGCGCTATGAGGATCCGAGAACCGCTCCTTTTCCTTAATAACTTCTTCAATCGGTCTTTCCGTAACTACAATTTCAGTCGGTTTTGCTAAAAAGAGAAAATAAATTAAAAGCAGCAGAACTGCTCCGCCTGCTGCAGCTACCCCGATAATCATATTTTTTTTCTTTTTTTCCTCTTCCAGTTCGGAAGGAAATGTTTTTTTTGCTACCGCATCGAAAGTCGGCCCCGGCGAATATTGAGAAGGAGCCGCGGCTTTTTCTTTCTTCCGGCTCTTAAAGTTTTTTTTCTTTACTGAATCTTCGATTGGCTTTTTTCCCGGAGGTATTTCGTGGACCTGCGGCGTGTACGTTTCCTTAGGCTTAACAGTCACGGGAGGTTCGGTTTTAATTTCGGTTAAAGGAGGCTGCACTGGTGCCGCCGGCTTAATTTCTTCATAATTTCTCCCCATCTTATAGGCATCGTATTTTTTCAGAATCAGGACTGAATCAAGATCAATTATATTTGCGAAGTCTTTTATAAATGCTTTAACATATATTTCCGGAAGAAAAGAGAAATTACCTTTCTCCATTGCCTCGAGAAATTTCAGATCTATTTTTGATTTAGCCGAAATTTGAAGGAGCGAAAGACCTGTTTTCTTCCGCGCCTCTTTCAACTCTTCTGCTAATTTATCAAGCATATCTAAATTAAATTGTTATCAATCTTTTTTCCGGCTTCAGCAGTAAAATTAATTACAGTTTAAGCAGTTTTGCCGCAAATGCCCCGTCAATCTGGTGCAGGTGCGGCAGTGTTTGAACGCAATTGTTTTCATCCGTTAATTCAGCCGGAAGCACCTCTGATGCATTTAATAATTTAAAGCCGGGATTATTTTCTAAAAATTTTTTTACTACTTCAAAATTTTCTTCAGGTTCGATTGAGCAGGTGCTGTAAATTAAAATTCCGTCTTTTTTAACCAGCTCCGATGCTTTGCATAAATAATTATACTGCATGACGGCTAATTTCTGTATATCGAGCAAGTCGCGCTTCCATTTTATATCAGGTTTTTTGGAAAGAGTGCCGGTCCCTGAACAAGGAACATCGGCAATAACCCTGTCGAATTCACTCTCTTTAAACTCCATTGCATCTGCTTCAACAGTTTTAACGCATTCAATGCCGAGCCGTTTTATATTCTGCCTCAGTATATTAAGTCTGCTCTCAAATCTATCTACTGCAACAATTTCACCATGACCCTGCATTAATCCGGCAATATAAGCCGTTTTTCCGCCGGGAGCAGCAAACAAATCCAGTACCCTTTGCCCCGGTTTTACGTCGAGCAGCCTGCACGCAAGTCCGGCTGATTCATCCTGTACATTGAAGTAGCCGGTACCGTAAAATTCCCAAGCTGTAATATTAGTAAGGTTCTGGAGCTTGAAAAATTCCGGAAGATATTTCCCGGGGATGAACTTAAGGTTTACGGAACTAAGCTTCGATTTAAATTCTTCAGGATTGACCTTTAATAAATTCACTTTTAAAGTAAGATACGGTTTTTCATTATTAGCATTTAAAAGTTTTTCGGTATTTTCGCTTCCGAACCTTGCTAGATATCTTTTTACCATCCAGGATGGATGAGAATAATAAGCAGATAAATATCCGACCAAATCTTCGTTTGAATCGGGATACCGGATTGCATTTTTACTTTTGATTATATTTCTCAGGATTGCATTGGTTAAATCGGCAGGCTTCTGTCCCTGCAGCTTTTTTACAAATTCAACCGCTTCATTTACAGCTGCATAGTCGGGTATCTTGTCTAAGAAAAGTATCTGGTATAAAGCAACTCTCAATCCGTTTTTCAGATTAGGGATCGCTTTAGAGAACTGACCTTTATAAAATCCATTTAAAATCCAATCAAGCCTTCCCATCCATCTTACGACACCATGAACAATTTCATATAAAAGAGCTTTATCAGGCCCGGAAAGCTCGGAATTCCGCATTTCATTATCCAGCAGTCTTTCCAGATAAGCGTCGGTCCTTTCCACTCTGTTCAGTATTTTTACTGCAAGTCCTCTAACTCCTTCGTATAAATCCTTTATTTTATGTTCTTCTAGCTGATTCATCATAATTTCGATGCTCTTTTATGCAATTTCCGCTTAATACAAAAAAATTTCATTTCGTTACAATTATTATTTCAAGACACTTAAATTTTTTACTAATGTTTTACAAATTAATATTTTTTATTGTAAGATTCTTTGGATATTGGAATCTATTCCTTTTATTATGCTCAGAAAGAGAGATTCATTAGTTAAGAAATACAGAAAGTAAGCCTAAGTTTAATATTGAATCGCTTTAGTTTGTTTGCAGAATTTTTTCTATATAATTTTAAAGTACTGAAATAGAAAAAATCTTTCTGGTAAGTTGAATGGAAGCAAAACCGGTACAGGATTTGCTTTCTCTAATTTGTTTCAAAGTAATATCTTTCAAAATAATGCATAAAAGGATAAAGATTATTTTTTAAGATATTAATATAGTATTTGGTCAATAATTTCTATTAGCAGGGGGATGTATGCTGAAAATCTGCTCCACTTCACAAATTATAATTAAAATCTTCTTCATAATAATTTTTTCAATTGAAATCGGAGCTGCATCCGAAAAAAAAGAAATCATCGTGGTTTTCAGGTATGACGATTATTCCGCAACCAGTGCCATAGACCTAGAAGCAAGATTAATCCAAACTTTTAAAAAACATAATATCTCGATTACATTCGGCGTTGTTCCATATATGACCGAGAAAAATGTCCATTCTACTTCAGTTCAGAAGCTTGTACCTTTAACAAAAGAGAAAATAGATTTACTGAAAGGTAACACTGTTGATGTCGCGCAG
>JBLNGL010000207.1:0-4558 GCA_050264735.1 Ignavibacteria bacterium
ACCACGGCTTTTTCATGTCCCACATCCTCCTTGGCCACGATGCCGACCGGAAGGCCTACGCGCTGCTGTGTTTGGTGGGACCCCGAAGCCCGATTGTATCACCGACATTAAGTTTTTTCAAAGCATTAGTAACTTTTCCGGCTATCTTAAAGGAACATTCCAAAAATTCCTGCCGGGTGGGGGAAGAAGCTATACAGAAGGTGCATTCCCCTTCTCCGAAAACCGAATATTCAGCAAATTGCCCTGCCCTGAAGGAAAAATTATTTCTTACAGAATCATCCTTAAATTTTAATTTAAAGGTTTTTATATCCGGAGTTTCCCGGACTATATCTACTATTTTAACTAATTCAGGTTTGTAAATGTTCATTCCTGTACCGATCCTTTTATTTTAGCCACGAATTACACGAATTAACTTTAAATAATAAATCTGTCATTTTAATTCGCGAAACCTGCCTGCCGGTAAGGCAGGTTCGTTGCTAATTCTCTGTATTCCTTGAAGAACTTCTAAAATATTAATTGAAACAGGACAGCCGCGGGAACATCTGCCGCAGCCGGTGCAGAGTATTTCATCAAACCGATCTTTGTAGTATTTAAATTTGTGCGAAATTCTCTGACGATATCTCTTTGACTGATCATTCCTTGGATTATGCCCCGAAGCATGTTTTGTAAACAGCCCGAACTGGCAGCTGTCCCAGTTTTTTACTCTTCTTCCGCAGGAATATCCGCAGCTTTCATCTGCAATGTCAAAGCAGTGGCAGGTTGGACAGACATAAGCACACTGAGCACAACCAAGGCATAATTCACCGATAGAATCCCAATATTCTCTTGAAAAATTTTCATCCAGCCAATTTTTTATATTTACATATTCAAATTCAACTTCATTAGAATGTTCCGTTTTTTTCTCTTCGGGCATTTCTTCTGTTTTATTCTTTTTAAGAAAAGAAAATTCTTCGAGAAATTTTTTCCCTTTTTCGGAAATTGTTTTTAAGATATAAAAATTATCATTTAAAGGAGTAAGGAAAAGATCAGATCCTTTTTCGGAATCAGGAGACAAACCGACTGAGGTACAAAAACAAAATTGGTCTTTATAACCGCACGAAATTCCAATTATAATTGTATTTTCGACACGTTTATTAAAAAATTCATCTTTATAATCCCAGTTGAATACTTTTGAAAGAACCGGGACGGCAGCAGTGTCACACGGTTTAGCTCCGATTACAACAGTTTTACTTTCATTTGGAGTAATATCAATCAGTTCAACTTCTTCTTTAGACTTTTTATAAAAAAAGAGAGATTCGCTTTTAGGCATGAAGAATTCTTTGAGTGAAATATCCGTCGGTTTAGCAGAGGCATCTAGTCTGAATTCATTTTCATTTCTTATGCTTATAAATTTTTTACCGTCAGAGGATGCGGTTATAACATTATAATCCTGCTTTAATAGTTGGCCGGCAAGTTTTTGAAGATCATCAAAAGATATTTTATAATTCTCCATTCTTCTCCTATCTTATAAAATCTTCATTATCTTTAATATTGTATGATCCTATCAAAGTCGGTTCCGATGGATCCATTCCATGCTTGTAGCCGAATTCTTTCCCGGCAAGCATTCCCATTTTTCTTGTAAGTAGAGTAATCGGAATATCCATGGGGCATACTCTTTCGCATTCATGACAGCCCACGCATCTGCCGGATAAATGAAATGCTCTGATTAGATTCCACGCAAAATTTCCTCTTGAGGAGGCGCTAGGTTCAATCCATTGCGGCATTGACTTTTCAACTATGCACTGCTCGCAATAGCAGAGAGGACAAACCTGTCTGCATGCATAACATTTTATGCATTTATCAAATTCATTCTGCCAAAACTCAAAACGCTCTTCAACGTTCATCGCCTGTATTTTATTCATCAAAACCTGTTGATCATCTTCCGGAAGGTCAAATTCCTCAAGATCGCCCACGAGGACATCGTAATTATGCGGTGTTCTTAGCTGGCAGTATTTGCACTTGATCTGGGTATTTTCTTTGGTCCATCTCTCATCAATGTCTTTAACTACTCCGCTGCAGTTGATGCCAATGATGAATACATCCTCTCTTTTAACCTGGTTTTCCTGAACTAAAGCAATAACGGCTCTTACATCGCAGCATTTGTCTATTATTCCTATCCTGCCAATTTTAGGTTTTTTAATCCTTGTTAAATAAACTGCCAGATTGTTTACAGAATAATGATCAAATACAAGCTGTTCGGCATCTTTTTCATTTCTTGCAATGAATGGTTTGGTCCTTCCGTCCTTTCCTTTTGCATAGCCGACTATAAATTCGGCTTTATGATTTTTAATAATATCTTTTGCTGTTTCTATTAAATTCATATTTAACTTATCTTTTTATCATTCCGAACTTGTTTCGGAATCTTCTTTGAGATGCTGGAACGAGTTCAGCATGACTTCCAAGGAATTTTCTTCATTTAATTTTTTGTAAGAATTAAACGGCCCCTTAGATCTTACAGTATCAATTAGATTATTAATTACATCCACCCACTTCTTTCCCTCTGATGCGGAGACCCATGAGAAAAATAATCTTGATGAATCAATCCCTACAAAATCTAGCAGATTTTTGAAGAAGATCCATCTTCTTCTTGCATGGAAATTACCGGCATTATAGTGGCAATCCCCGGGATGACATCCTGAAATCAGCACACCATCTGCGCCATTTTCAAAGGCTTTAATTATAAATACAGGATCAATTCTGCCGGTACACGGGACACGTATTAATCTTGCATTCGGCTGCTGTTTTAACCTGCTTGTACCGGCGAGATCGGCTCCCGTATACGTACACCAATTACATACAAATGCAATTATTTTTGGATCCCAATGCTTTTCTCTTTCAGCACCCGGAATCACCTTTTCTCTCTTTTCTATATTTTCATTCATAATACTAAAAAATCTGTTTTATGTTCTCTTCCTCAACCTTAGTCTCAGCCTTTTCTTCACAACTCCGCAAAAGCATGGATCTGTGCATAGATCTGATCATCTTTAAATCCAATCAGCTCTACTGATTTAGACGGACAAGTAGCATTGCATGTACCGCATCCCTGGCATAATCCTGAATTAACATAAGCAACAATTTTTTGAATATTTCCCTGTCTATCCTTTATTTCTTTAACTTCAATTGCATTATAAGCGCAGACTTTTTTGCAGTAAAAACATCCGGCGCAGGTAGATTCATTTACCATCGCAACTACCGGTTCTCTTTCCAGAATATCTGAACCGAATAGCACCAGTGCTTTTGCCGCCGCTGCAGAAGCCATTGCCACTGATTCAGGAATGTCTCTCGGAGAGTGGCAAGCACCGGCAAGAAAAATTCCTCCGCTGCTTGTTTCCACGGGCCTGAGCTTAGGATGCACTTCCTGCAGGAATCCATGTTTATCATACGGCACGCCGAGCATCTGAGCCAGCTGCGGTGCTTCCTGCTGCGCAATCATTGCGGTAGCAAGGACGACCATATCCGCATCAATCTCAACTTTTACTCCTGCGATCGTATCTTCCCCTTTTACAATTAATTTTCCGTTCTCTTCATAAATTCTAGAAACTCTTCCGCGGACATACTTAACTCCGTCTTCTTCAATAGCTCTTCTTACAAACTCTTCGTACATTTTTCCGCCGGCACGGATATCCATATAAAACACATAAGCTTCTCCGCCATGAACTTTATGCTTATAAAGCATCGCATGTTTTGCAGTATACATGCAGCATATCTTGCTGCAGTATGAAAACCCTTTTGATTCATCCCTTGAGCCGACGCATTGGATAAAGACAATTTTCTTTGGGACAGCTTTATCGGAAGGACGCAGAATCTCTCCGGAAGTAGGACCCGATGCACTTGCAATTCTTTCAAACTGCAGCCCGTTAATTACATTTTTATATTTTCCATAGCCGTACTCGCCGTACCCTTCATAAATGCTTCCTTCAGGTTTTTTATCAATCGAATAAAGCTTATATCCTGTAGCAACTATTATTGCTCCGATATTTTCTTCAATAATTGTATCCTGCTGTTCAAAATCTATTGCATCTCTTCCGCAGACTTTCCTGCACATCTGGCATTTGCCGTTTTTAAAAAACGTGCATACCGATTTATCAATCACAGGGATATTCGGTACTGCTTGCGGAAACGGAACATACATCGCAGGTCTCGTAGTCAATCCTTCATCAAATTCACTCAATGCTGCTTTTTTTATAGGACATTTTTGAAAACATAAACCGCAGCCCGTGCAGAGTTCATCTTTTACATAACGTGCTTTCTTCCTGATTTTAACTTTGAAATTTCCTATGAACCCTTCTACATTTTCAACTTCCGAATAAGACATTAATTTTATTTTAGGATGCTGATAAACTTCCACCATTCGCGGTGTTAAGATGCACTGGGAACAATCGAGAGTTGGAAATGTTTCGGAAAGCTGGCTCATGTGCCCGCCAATGGAGGGTTCCTTTTCAACTAAAATAACTTCAAATCCTGCATTTGCAATATCGAGAGAAGCCTGAATACCTGAGATTCCGCCGCCGATTACAAG
>JBLNGL010000208.1:0-2634 GCA_050264735.1 Ignavibacteria bacterium
GTTTCCGCTATCCATATGGATTATAAGCACAGTCACAGCGTGTTTCTTAATAATGTTATACTCTGAACTTTCTCCCAGGGCAAAGAGGTTTATTCGCCAAAAAATTATAAGAATTAAATTACCTATCTATAAGGTTAAAAATATCTTTAATAAAAATGACGACGGCTTAAGAGAAGAATCCCTTCAGAAAACCTCAGTATGGTATTATTGGGCGTTTACGGCTCTGTTATTTCTCGGCTCTATTCTTCCCGCTATAGGTTTTTTTAAGGCTACTTATCAGACTCAAATAAAATTATATTTTAAGCAAACACAATTAGATTATCTTAATAAGATGCAGGTCCGCAAACAAGAGATAAACAATCAATATTCAAAAAAGGAATACGTGAATGCAGATTACCTTAGGGTTGAGCGCGGAAACAGCAGATTAGATATCAATTTATCTTCCTTTTTTGATCAACCTAAAGCAACGGATAATCTTAATGATTGTACGATGGAGCCGGCTACAACATGGTTCGATTTTGAGATTGTTTATGCCTTGATACCGCAATTTGGGCAAGCCGGTATTATGGCAAAAACATTAATAAATGATCCGGAGGACAGCACCTATAAATGGGAAATTAATTGCAATAGTTCGTTGTTGGCATTGAAGTCGAATCTTCTAAGCGATACCGTCTTTTCAAAACTGCCCGCTTTAAATAAAGCATTTTTCCCGATGAGCGAGCCTTTTACTCCTGATGATTTGGGACCATTATCACTCCGGCTGCTCCTCTTCGGGATAATTATAATCGGCGGAATCTATTTGTTTTATTTTTTAATACGTTTTACGATGGAATCCGCTTTTTTAATCAACGTCAATGATTTGACATTTTTATTAAAAGATAACCTATTGCTTAAATCCAAAACTGGTCATCTATTAATTCTTTCCTGCAGACCCGGAGTAGCCGAAGAAATCAATGATAAAATTAAAGCTCAAGTTGTCGACATAGAAGAAGCTTTGATCAAAGGAGATCAAAATAAAAACATAAGCGCCGGCAGAGTGATAATTCTAAAGAATTTCGATTATGCCTATACAAATCACGAAATAAATGACAAAAAATTACTTTTGCTGGAAGATTACATTCATGTCCAAAATAAAATTGTTTTTATAATATCTTCCGTTAATCCTTTAGGAGATTTTTCTTATGCCAAGCCGGATGCTGATCCAAGAGATCAGCAATTAATATTTAATCGCTGGATTGATATTTTCTCAGGATTTTCTTCTATAATGCGGAACTATCCGAAGAAAAAAAGTAAAAACCCCGACAAACTGAAAAATGAACAGATAAAATCATTTTGGGGATTTATAAAATCATTTTTGTTGCCTTCTTATCAACATACTACTTTTATTAATCAAGAGTTGGAAAGTAAAATAGTGTCCGAATTTCATCCTGAACTATTGAATACTGCCAAAGAGCTGAAGAATTTCAAAACAGAAGACATTTTACTTGAAAAATCCTTAGAAAGATCGAGCATTTTTGACCTTTCAATGGAACTCACTCGTTCCTATCATCAATTCTTATGGAGCTCATGTTCAACAGATGAAAAACTTGTCCTGGTCCGTTTGGTGCAGGATAAATTTGTACCTGTTTCGAATATTGCAACCGTTGAAGTCTTGTTTAGGCGGGGGTTATTAAAACGGGATCCGAATATTAAACCTTTCAATTCACTATTCACACGTTTTATACTTGAAGCAAATCATCCTGAAGAAGAATTTTGGAAAGAACAGGTATCTAAAAGCGGATGGGATGTATTTCGAATACCCATATTGCTGATCCTCACGGGAATTATCATCTTTTTATTTTCCACTCAAAGTGAAATTTATAAATCGACTTTAACTCTTGTGCCGATTATAACAGTACTTATTCCTGCATTATTGAAGTTATTCGGATTATTCCAGTCAGGACAAGTACGCAGGGAAAGTGATTGAAGAGGCTTTATAAAATAATTCAGCTTAAACTGATCTATTTCAATAATATTCCCCTGCGGCAAATTCTAATCAAGTTTCAATTTTTAGTGTACTAGCTAACAATTGCCGTTTATTCTAAAAATCTTTGGAAAATACCTCTATAAAAGTGAATAAGTTACCAACTTCATAAGTTTTTACTTGACAATGACTTAGAACCTGAATAATTTGAAATCAATTAAAAACTAACAAGCGGCTTTAAGGGGAGGTTACCTCCAAATGAATTTCTTTATACGTGCTGAATTCCTGCTGTCTGTATTTAAACTCTGCATTACTGCAGCGTTTTTTATTTCCATTTTTTCTTCAGAGTAACATTTGAACCTTCGGAATTAGAACCAGGAGATACGGCAGCCTATCAGGCTGCAGAAAAGAGTTCAGGAATATCCGAATTTTGATCCGGAAAATGCAGAATACGAAGAATTTTCAGAAGGACAAATGTTTGATATAAATATAATTGAAGGCAAAGAATATGGCACAATATACTCCGAGATCTATGAAGATACTGCTGATGAATTTGAATCAACGCCTATGGAATTTAAATTTATCGCAAAAGATAGTATTGATATAGATTCGACAGGGATAAAATTAAAAGTTGTCACATATTTACAGGGGGATGGCGGCGGAGCCTGGAG
>JBLNGL010000209.1:0-3327 GCA_050264735.1 Ignavibacteria bacterium
GGAAATAAAGTAAAAATCCGGGGTAAAGTAATTAAATATAATCCTGAAATTATGAACAGAAACTGGATTCATCTGCAGGACGGCACAAGTTCAGGCGAGAATTTTGATTTAATGGTTACAAGCAGTGACTCCGCAGAAGTTGGGAAAGTAGTAGTTGTTGAAGGTATTGTCGCGGTGAACAAGGATTTCGGTTCAGGGTATGTTTACCAGGTAATGATTGAAAACGCAAAAATAAAAAAAGAATAAAAAAGCTTACCTAATCCTCCCCGAGGGGAGGACTTTGGTTTTCTCTTATTATTTATTTTTTTTATCAAAATGAAGTGCGCATGAATTAATACAGTATCTTAATCCTGTGGGATTCGGTCCATCATCAAAAACATGACCTAAATGTCCGCCGCATTTACTGCAGAGGACTTCAGTCCGGCGCATACCAAAACTTTTATCCTCCTCGAGATCAACATTTTTATCGATGACGGGAGCATAGAAACTCGGCCAGCCGCTTCCGGAATCAAATTTGGTTTCCGAGCTGAAAACCGGATTGCCGCAGCCGGCACAATAATACATTCCTTCTTCATGATTATCATAGAGATTTCCTGTAAATGCCCTTTCAGTTCCTTTCTCTCGCAAAACATGATATTCCTGATCATTTAAAGTTTTTTTCCATTCGGAATCAGATTTAATTATCTTTTTATTCATATTGTTTTTCCTATGTTTCAATCTTTTTGTTTGATTATGCTTTAAACATCTGCAAAAATAGGTTGTTCCAGATTAAAATTTGTCCCAATTCAATCAAATAAGTATCGCAAAAAATAATTAATACCGTTGTTATCACAGGATTATCCGGTATTTCTTAATCCGGCTGCAATTCCATTCACTGTTGAGCGAAGCAGTGAAAGCAGCAGTTTCTTTTTTTTGCTTGATGTATTCCTATCACGGTATTGTTTAATGAATTTTATCTGAATAAAACTGATAGGATCGATATACGGATTCCTGAGAAGTATTGATCTCTGCAGGGATTTATCCGAGTCAAGCAGATCATTTTCCCCTGTAATATTTAAAATAATATTTAAAGTCCTTTCATACTCGCTTTGAATCATATTAAAAATCCGTGCTGCAGAAGATCTATGATAACATAACGAGACATACTCCTTGCCGATAATCATATCTGTTTTTAGCAAGACCATTTCAATATTATCAACGAGTACTTTAAAAAATTCCCATTTTTTATACATTCTTTTCAAATCTTCCAGGGTGATTAAATCTTTTTCAATGCATGAGCTAATCGAATAGCCGAATCCGTACCAGCCGGAGATCGTCTGACGGTTTTGAGTCCACGCGAATACCCATGGAATAGCTCTTAATGCGCGGATATCTTCACCCGAAGATCTCGAAGGAGGGCGCGAACCGATTTCAATTCTCTCAATTATGTCGATCGGGGTTGCAGTCCGGAAATATTCCGGAAATCTCGGGTGGTTAATAAGCTCTTTATAATATTTAAATGCTTCGGAACTTATATTTTCAAACAGCAGCTGAAAATTTTCGGAATCCGGCTTTATTTTTTCTTCGGGAGCAAATTTAGTTTCGGCGGTTTTCAGAATTACCGCAGAGCTCATCAGCTCCAAAGATCTCTCGGCTATTTCAGGTATAAGATATTTTGTGGAGATCATTTCACCTTGTTCAGTTATTTTAATTTTCCCGTCAATGGTTCCTTTGGGCTGAGCTAAAATAGATTCGCTAACGGGACCGCCGCCCCTGGAAGTGCTGCCGCCTCTGCCGTGAAATAAAATCAGTTCTATCCCTTTCTCATCACAGATTTTTTTAATGCTCTTTTGAGCCTTATACAATTCAAAATTAGAAGTGACAATTCCGCCGTCTTTATTGCTGTCCGAATATCCTATCATTACTTTTTGAACCATGTTTCGAAGTATAAGGTGCTGACAATAAATTTGATTCTCGAATAGTACATGCATCACATCCGCAGCATTTCTTAAATCTTCAATAGTTTCAAAAAGGGGAAGAATATGGAAATGGTAAGAAATGATTTTCCTCTTATGTATTTTTATAAGCCCGGCATATTTAGCAAGAAAGAGAACAGACAAAACATCGCTTACACTGGAACAATTGCTAATAATAAAATCATTAGTTGCCTCAGCTGAAATATTTTCTTTTCCCCATTTAATTAATGAAAGCTCGTTTAATATTTTTTTAGTAGAATTCTTCAGCTTTTTTTTCTTAAGAGACGAAGGTTCCAGCAGCCTCCCGGTAATATATTCTATTTTATCCTTTTCACCTAGAGATGAAAATTTCCCGCGCAGGTTTGAATATTTCATAAGATCATTCAATGCAAGCCTCAGCAATGACGAGTTCTGCCTGATATCAATTGAAACAAAATGGAACCCGAACGTTTTCACTTTATAGATAAACGGAAGCACTCTATTTTCAGCAATTATTTTTCCTCTGTTACTGCACAAGCTTTTATAAATCAGATTCAGATCCTCAAGAAACTCCCCGACATTTTTATATCCCTTCTTTTCATAATTTAATGTTTTGAGCAGCTTTCTAGAGATAAGAAAAAGCTTGCTCCTGTAGATTTCCGAAGGATCACGCATTAGTCCGTTTGTTTTTTTAACATTAAGATTTGCACGATCTTTTTCTACGGATCCAATTAATTCTCTATCAGCCGGAATAATTATTGAAGAGGTGCTTAAGTATGTATACAGGGGATCGAGATCCTGGAGGTAGAGATTGATTATCTGCTTTCTATTATTTCTCAATGTTTCTTTTGTAATATCCTCGGTAACAAAAGGATGACCGTCCCTGTCTCCTCCCATCCAGGATCCGAATTTAATAACCGCAGGAGAAGGCGATTCAATTTTAAAGAAAGACTCCAATTTTAAATTCAATCTTATATAAAATTTGGGCAATACATCGTAAAGAATATCCTTAAAGAAGAATAATCCTCTTTGAATTTCATCTCCAACAGTTATTTTATGAAAACGTATTTCATTTGACTGCCAGAGCAGAGTAATTACCGTATGCAGTTCACGCCTTATTTCCTCTTCTTCTTCGTGTGTATATTTAACCAATTCCTTTTGTAAAAGCAGCTGGCTGATTCTTAAAATTTTTCTAAGTATTGTCTGCCGTGTTGCCTCGGTGGGATGGGCAGTAAATACCGGTATAATTTCAACGGCTTCAAGGATTTTGCTTATACTTTCATTTGTTAAATTCTTTTCATTTAAAATTGATAATGCTTCTTCGATTGATCCTCGAGGTGCAGATTCATTCCTGGAAATTTCGGACCTGTACATCCTTATGCGGTGGACTTCA
>JBLNGL010000210.1:0-4930 GCA_050264735.1 Ignavibacteria bacterium
GGATACCGCGACAGCAATCAAGACGTGCTCGGTTTTGTGCACATGATACCTTCTAGAGCAAGACAGCGAATTTTGGATCTGGCATCGACTCAGCTTTCTGACGGAACCTGCTTCCATCAATACCAGCCTCTTACAAAAAAAGGAAATGCAGATATCGGGGGCGGTTTTAATGACGATCCTTTATGGCTGATTTTATCGGTATCTGCTTATATAAAAGAAACCGGTGATTTTAAAATCTTAAAAGAAAAAGCGGGATATTCCGATATTAAAAATTCTAAAGCTACATTGATGGATCATCTTACTTTATCTCTTCAATATACATTGAATCATCTTGGTCCTCATAAGCTGCCTTTAATCGGGCATGCAGACTGGAATGACTGTTTGAATCTAAATTGTTTCTCTACTACCCCCGGTGAAAGTTTTCAGCTAGCCGGTCATATAAAAAATGATAAAGTTGCCGAGTCGGTAATGATTGCCGGATTATTCTGCAAGGCATGCGAAGAAATGGCGGCTATTCTTAAAACTTTAAAGAAAAAAAAGCAAGCGAAAAAATATCTTAAAGATGCTGAAAAAATGAGACGGACAATATTAAAATATGGATGGGACGGCGAATGGTTTATCAGAGCTTATGATTCGTTCGGCAAAAAACTTGGTTCTAAACAAAATCAGGAAGGAAAGATTTTTATTGAGAGTCAGGGCTGGTGCATTATGGGAGGCGTCGGATTTAAAAATGGATTTGCAAAGAAAGCTTTAAATAGCGTAAAAAAACATTTGGCCACTTCAAACGGCATTATACTTCAGCAGCCGGCATTTAAAAAATATTATCTTCATTTGGGGGAGATTAGTTCTTATCCTCCGGGTTATAAAGAAAATGCCGGAATCTTTACACACAATAATACCTGGATTCAGATTGCCGAAACTTTAATCGGCAGAGGCGATCAGGCGATGGAATATTATAAAAGCATTTGTCCTCCGACTAAAGAGGACCAGATTGATACTTATCGTTCCGAGCCTTATGTATACAGCCAAATGACTGCCGGAAAGGATGCACCAACTCCAGGCGAGGGTAAAAATTCGTGGCTGACCGGTACGGTTGCATGGTCCTTCGTTGCTCTTTCTCAGTATATTTTAGGCATCCGGCCCGATTTTAACGGATTATTGATCGATCCTTGCATTCCCGGTTTATGGAAAAATTTTATAGTAAAACGTAAAGTAAGAAATACTCTCTATAATATTTTTATTTCTAACCCTAAAGGGGTGAATAAAGGGGTAAAAAATATTTCCCTAGATGGAAAATTAATTGAAGGCAATACCGTACCTTACTTAAATGACGGCAAGGAACATAAAGTAGAAGTTGAACTCGGGTGAAGTATATTCATCCTATTTTTGATAGATCATTTTCTTAGCATCAAAAAAATTGCCTGCCTGCATTCTATAAATGTATACACCGGATGCTAATCCTGTTACCGGGATAGTCCAGTGAAGTTCATGAAGCCCAGCGGGAACTTCCCCTTCAATTAAGGTTTCTATTTCTTCTCCCGATATGCCGTATATTTTTATTGAAACGAACTCGGTTTCCGGAAGGTAAAAATTAATTGAAGTAGAAGGATTAAAAGGATTTGGGTAATTCCGGAACAATTGAATACGGTTTGGAATGCTTTTTTCTATATCAGGCTGAGTCGATGTAATCAATCCGGCACCATCGCCTACGATTTCAATTTCATTCATTTGATTTGTCCCGACACCTTTTTGATGCAGTAATTCTAGATAATTGTCGCATTGCCTGATACCGTCCGGCAGTTCAAATTTTTCAGCTTCAGGATCGTTTCCCATTAAATAAGAGGCAATACTGTCGGCTGCAACAGGATCTTTACCGGCAATAAGTACATGATTTTCTGTAAGCTCAAAGGTGGGATTCCAAACACCTTCTCCTCCTTTTGCATTCTTGATACCGTCTATTACTGCGAGATGAACCGGCCTCGCAAGATTTAGATCGCATATTGATCGCGGCAGATGAGTTCCGATATCGCCGCCTTCAAAATGAAGTGCCGATCTGTAGCTCTGCTGGTACGGCATCATATAGAATTGAATTGGTGCAATACCAATCTGGTTTTTTATTGAATGAGTAACTCCGGCTTCATAATGTTGTTTCATTTTCGGAATTGATACATAGACATCTATATCGGTCAATATTTGATTTAATTTAAAGGAATCATAAAAGAATTTCTTAGTTCCAACTTCCTTATCGATAAAATCTGAATACGGTTCCTTGACGTTTAAATTCACCATCTGGGCCCCTAGGCTGTTCTGTACATCTAAATAACCGAAATCGTTATATGACGCCGAATCCCATAAAGCTTCAACAATATATGTATCGTTGGGGCTGACACCGCAGTCTATAATAAGCTCCCCGACAGCACGCAAAACCTCCGGATGTGTCCACATGCTTTCCGTAATATCTACGCCGCTCAGGTTCGGGTTTGAAGCACTACCTGAGCCTCCGGTTAAATTTATCTTGATGCCAACTTTGTTTCCCGGCTTGATAATATCTCCAATACCGTTGATTGATTCAAAAAGATGCTGGACTTTTTGTTTTATCAAATTGCGGTTATAATTATCAGCCTGAGTTATTGCAACCTTAGTAACAAAGGCCGATTTTTTTTTGTATCCGTATGCAAAAATATTTCCGGATTTAATATACGATGCTGCTATTAAGCCGGCTGCTGAGGCTCCGATTTTTTGGATAAATTTCCTTCTCGAAAATTTTTTGTCAGAGTAATAACTTTTTTTATTTTTATTCATAGTTAGTATTGTTTAAGACAACAGTTAATTTTTATTAGATGAAGGATTCCGAAAGGAATATTGAATGGCTTGCTTCCCATTTCAATGCAGATTGATTTTCACGTATCCCCATTATCCTTTTTGGGGATTTCAAAAAATTAAATTTTATAAAATGTAAATTAATAAGATTCCCTTTTAAATTATACTGTCTTTCAATATTTTTAAGTGCTTTTTTAAGAATTATTAGCGCAATGAAAAGAAAAAATATTGATAAAATAAAAAATCAGAAACAGAAGGATGTTTCAAAGATACACCTTGGTAAAAGAAAAAAAATCTTTTTTTACTTTGTACTGATAATCCTGCCTTTTGTTTTAATCAGTTTATTGGAATTTACACTGAGGCTGTTTTCCTATGGAGATGATTTAAGTCTATTTATCTCTGCTTCAGATCCTAAATATTTAAGATGCAATCCGTTTGTGGGAAAAAGATTTTTCAGCAAGTTTGATTATACAATACCCCTTAATGATCTTTTTCTTAAAGAAAAACCCGCCAATGCATACAGAATATTTATTTTAGGGGAATCGACGGTTCAGGGCTTTCCTTATGACCCTAATGCTGCGTTCTCGAGAATTTTAAACCGACGGTTAAATGATATCTTTCCTGAAAGAACGATTGAAGTTGTTAATTTGGGGATGACAGCAGTAAACAGCTACACCTTACTCGATTTTCTTAATGAAATCATTGAACAAAACCCGGACCTTGTTTTAATTTATACCGGGCATAATGAATACTATGGAGCCCTAGGTGTAGCCTCAATGGAAAATGGGTCCATTACACCGTACTTTAAAAAATTACACCTATCGCTTGTTCATTCTAAAACATATCAATTGCTGCAAAGTATCATTAAACAAATTTATAAAATAATTTATCCGATTGGTAAAGAGGAAGCTAAAGAAACTTTAATGCAGCAGATAGTCGGAAGAAATATAATTCCTTACCGTTCAGAAATGTATGAAGATGGTCTGATTCAGTTTAAAAATAATATGGGAGAATTGCTGACCGGTTTAAAAAATGCTGGGATTCCTGTAATTATCAGCGACCTGGTTAGTAATGAAAGAGATTTAGCCCCGTTTCATTCCTTGAAATATAAAAATTTTCCACCTGCAGATTCAGTTTATTATTTAGCTAAACAGCGTGAGGCTCTTTCTTTATTTATGGAAGCTAAAGAAGAATATCTCAGGGCAAAAGATTTGGATTGCATCAGGTTCAGAGCATCTGAGGATTTAAATAAAATAATATTCGCTCTGGCTGATTCCCTGGATACTTATAAAATTTCAATGAAGTACTTTTTTGAAAAACATGCTCTTCATGGAATAGTAGGCAGCGATTTGATGACTGAGCATGTTCACCCCAATATTGACGGCTATTTTTTAATGGCTGATTGCTTTCTCATTGCTATAAGAGAAAATACCCTGATAGAAAAAAATTGGGATACGACGCGAATTAAATCGGCTGTTTATTATAGGAATAATTGGGGATTTACAAAACTCGACAGCACGATTGCCGATCTTCGTATAAAGCACTTAAAGGAGGGCTGGCCATTTAAACCTGCAGGAACCATTAATAATTTTATCTTTAACTATAAACCGGAAAATATAATAGACTCTTTGGCCTTTATGGCTGTTAAATATGATAATATTAATACCGAGAAGCTGCATAAAGATCTAGCTAAGATTTATAGTTCCAAGGGTGATTTTAAAAATGCCTCAAGGGAGTATCTTTCTTTAGTCTATGCATATCCATATAATGATTCTTACTATTATTATGCAAGCGACTTTGCCGGTAAAGCGAAGGATTATGAAACTGTTATAAGGACTTTGAAGGGTATGCCTTATTACAGAAAAAATATATATGCTCAAATAACTCTTGCAACTGCATTTTATCATGAAAAAAAATATAATGATGCTCTTTCGAGTATTGACAATGCTCTTAAGCTTAAATTAGACGAGAAAGAATTATTGTCTGTCCAATGGCTGAAGTATAAAATATTAAAGGATTCCGGGATGAATTCCGAAGCTGAAATTGTTTTAGCTTCTATTAAAAAGCTGGATCCGGGATTTCAAGAGAATGGAGAGATTAAATCCCGCTC
>JBLNGL010000211.1:0-10110 GCA_050264735.1 Ignavibacteria bacterium
ATTGCCGGCTACACCATTACGCCGCACTATGTCTGTAACCAAATTAGGCGTATCGCTGCTGAATGTAGTAGCCACCATTGATAAACCGGCAAGCCACCAGGGTACAGATCGGCCTGAGACAAAAAACTCAGAAGTATTTTTCCCGGCGCGCTTCCCAAAAAATATTGCCGGGAAAAAGCATATTACCAGAGTTGCTGCAACAATAATCCAATCAATTGGCTGGAGATTCATTATATTATTTTTTTTTGTGGAATTGGATTTTTTTAAATTCCCTTGCAGGGATAAAGATTAATATACCAAAACGGCAAAACGATTAATAAAGTAACAATATAATCTAATTGAAATAAATTCCCATTCCCCATATTTAAGTTATTAAGAAAAATATTTAAAATTAGTAGTTTTTTAGAATTCCTAATTCTCTGTTCTCATTCCACCTTCCACTTGTAAAATCCGGGAATTTAATTGGTACATTTCCTAGTTCAACAGAGAGTGATGAAAGCGGTATAACCGCTGACCAGGAGGCAGCATCATACACGTCCTGATCTAAAAACCATCCTTTGTTAAGGCAATCAATTAATCTGAAAATCATTACGAAATCCATTCCGCCATGTCCGCCGTATTTTTCAATCCCTGTTTTTAGTTTCTCCCAAACAGGATGTTTATATTCTTCCTTATACCGGTTATAATCATCATTATTTAACCATTCATGCCCTTTATCAACAAGAGAAAGTCTGCTTGGATAACCTTCATGATATCCTTTTGTACCGGCTAATGCATTAATTCTGTTATAAGGCCGTGGTGTTACTACATCATGCTGTACTAATATCATTCTCCCATTGGAAGTTTTTATTAATGAAGTATTCATATCGCCATGCTTGTAACCTTTTTTACCAAAGAATTCATTCGTACTTTCTATTTGAGCTGAATATTCGTCAAGCGAGGCTTGCAGGGAACTCATAGAAACTAAGGTTTCAAATGAGTCTCCCCTGTTTATATTCATATACTGAGCAACAGGACCCAAACCATGTGTCGGGTAGAGATTACCAACGCGCTTTTCGTGGTGGCGAATACGCCACATATTGTAATAATAATCTTTACTGAAAAGAAGCTCCCGCAAGTTATGAATGTAAGCACATTCAGCATAAGTAAGCGTACCTAAAACCCCATGCTGAGCTAAATTTAAAATCCACAGCTCTTCATCACCGTAACAAACATTCTCCATCATCATACAATTGCGTCTTGTTTCTTCTGCTGTTTCAACAAGTTTCCATAAATCTTCTATGGTATTAGCCGCCGGCACTTCAACAGCAGCATGTTTACCTTGCTGCATTGTCTGGACACACATTGCGGCATGGTCTTCCCATGGAGTAGAGATGATAACCAAATCAATATCATCCCGCTTAATCATCTCTTTCCAGATTTCAGTCGTACCGGTATAGACAATTGGTTTTTGTCCATGACCTGATTCTTTCAGCTCTTTAACCGCAGCGTCAACTTTGTTTTGCTGGACATCGCATATTGCATTAATTATTGCTTTATCCGGACAAAGAGCATCGACAAGTTTTAAGTGTTCTGATCCTCTGTTGCCTAAACCGATAAAAGCAACTTTAACCTTATTAATCGGCGGTACGGTTAATCCGATAACAGATTCCCCTTTTTTTAGAGGAGATACAGAAATTTTTTCAATCTTTTCTAAAACTTTGCCTTTTGTATTTATCGGAGCAAAACCTGTCAAGCCTAAAAAAGCACTGCTTAATGCAGATAATTTGATGAAGCTTCTTCGTGTAAAATTGTTTTTCATTTTATCTCCAATAAATCTTACCCGGAAATTAAAAACGGACAAAATAATTAGCTTAACGAGTTTACTCTAGCTCAATAATAGCAAATCCATAAATATCTATACTTGGGAAAGTTACTTCAACTAGATCACCATTGTCAAAATTTTTGATTTTAAAATCTAATTCATTTAAGTCTGCCAATTCACCATTATATAGTATTTTCTTTACTTTTGATCCGCCCGGAATTACAATCTGCGCTTTTATTTCCTTTGAAGAAGTGATATCACCTTCAACTGTAACATTGTAATTTACCAGATGAACCAGGATATGTTCGTTTGATTTAAGCATTGTGGTAAATTCTATAAACGGCAGCCCGGGTTCTAACGCAGAAAGATGACCGGTTAAAACATTTCGTACTTCAGCAGCAAGATTGTTTAGAATTGGTTTAAGATCGGGATGCATATTTGCACGGGTATAAGCCTCCGGTACATCGGCAAAAACATCAACCATTGAGGATCCGAAAGTTGTTGCATCCGGATTAGTTTCCTGTACTGTTAAAAACTTATGATCAGGAATTTCTAATGGAAGAAAAATTATTTCCCCTTCATAATAAGGATGGACTAATTTTCCCTCTGGATATATAGAAAGTTTTACTACGTCTAAAAAGGGAATTTTTTCGTTTGAAAGATTGAATTCATTTTTAATCCCTGATGAACCAAGTATTATCAGCTTACCTCCCTGCTTTACAAAATCCACCAGATTATTTTGGTTCTTCATACTAAATAGTGGAAGATATGGAAGGATAATTAAGTCAAACATATTCAGAGAGGAAGATGTTAAATCATCTTCAACTAAAAAAATGTGGTTTATTCCATTATCCGAAAGTACCCGGGATGTACTGAATGCAAAACTTTGTTCATCTGCGAGAAACTGATTTAACGAAGCCACTATTCCGATATTACTATATAAATGGGAACCGGTTAAATACTCCCTGTTAGCAGCTAAAAATTTATATATATCGGTTGCCCCCTGCGGTGTCTCTCTTTTTTCCCTGAAGATACAATGATTTGCTACTGCCTCAGCTATATTAATTTGTGCCATTGCACTCAAACATTTTTCCGAAGGATTGGGAAAAATCGGCGGTGTAATTTCCGTGGCATAAATAATGACCGGTTTTCCGTGAGCAGAAGCAGTAAGGAATTTTAGCGCAGGGCTGTTTGTTATTTTTACTCCATCTTTATTGCGCGGTGCGGAATCCAGATACTCCTGCATTTCAGAATAGATAAAATCATCATAACCATCTCTCGCAAGCATTTCCATATTCCCTGCGCTATGATATGCAATGGGACCAAAACCGAAGCCGCCGAATACATTCCCGGATATCATAAAAACAGGATTATACTTCCTAGCAACAGAACGCATATGCTTATGAAACTCCGCAACCTGGTATCCACGGTACTGCAGCCACTCCATCCAAAATTTATCATTACGGTTTTCAGGAAGTTTTATCTTTGAAAAATCATCCGTTCCGTATTTTTTTAAACTTACATCAGAAGGCAGGTTTTTTTTCAGATAATCAATGAATCCCGAATGTGAGTATTCATCATAAGAAGTCCCTTCAGCAATATGAGTCCAATCAATATAAGAGCCGTCTATACCTGTCTCAGCCTGTGCCCTGATCTTTCCTTCCATCATGCGGATATAAAACGGATTTACAGGAACTCCCCATGCTTCAAATCCGGGACCTGTTTCCTTCCCGTAAGGTGCATAACGATAGTAGGGGAAAGCTCCATCAGGCTTTACCATCATCCATGAAGTAGGATCGACTGAAGGTTTAGGACCAATATAGTCTTCAAAATCCTTCCATCTTTCGTTGTAAAACTTCAAATAATTTAATTGATGTTTTTGCGGAATATCTTTATTTGATTCTGAATTGCCGTTGAGGGAAGTCGATAAATATCTAAGGACAATATAACCTTTCTCATGATAGGATTGATTAAATTTTTTTGCTTCTTCCATTTTGATATCAAATTCAGCTCTGGTAACTTCATCAAAATTCGGAGCACCGCTTCCGAAGGTTACAGTCATTTTGTTTTTTTCAAGAAATTCCAGATCGGATTTATGTCCAAGTATCCAATGACCCCAATCTGTAACAGGCTTCCATTGCTGCTGAGAATGGGAAGGGCCTGAGATAAGAAGTAAAAGAACCATAAAGAATATTGGGAATAATATCCCTTTCCGAATTTCCCGTCTTTGGCGGGACAGGTCGGATTTCCCGCCTGTAGCGAAACAGGTCGGATTTAAGATTTCGGATTTTATCATAGCCTGCCTTAACAGAATTTTAGCGAACCAAATTTTGGAAAAAAATATTTTCCGTATTTTATTTATGTTATTTCAATTTCTAATTTATTCTCCTATACCAGGGAAGCCTTTCAATCGGAACATTTACTTTTATTTTCGAAGGTCCTGATACAGAACTTCCATCGTCTCCCGCCCATTTTCCGGGGGGAAAAACTATTTCCCTGCTGAAGTTATTTTTCTCTATGACCGGTGCAACCAAAATATTATAACCCAGCATAAACTGATCTTTGATTTCAGAATACCCGCTATGAGGAAAAACATATTCCATATTCCTTACTATCGGTTCACCCGAGACTGCGCTCTCCTTTGCAAGTTTGAGGATTTCATCTCCCATATTTTTATGTAATTCAGCCATGTCTCTGCATATTTTCATATTCTGTTTACTTAAAATACGCCATGGTGCAGCAGAGAACTGCATCATCGGCATTAATGCGCTGCACTGCGCTGAACGGACAATCAATTCCTCATCTAATGTTTTAAGATCTAGGAAAGAACCATACTCACCGCCGCCAATCATATCTGGACAAGTAAATTGGTAACCCATAAGTCCTTGCGATATAATGCCGGGGATAAGAAGCTTGAGATCTTGCCAGTCATGTCTTTTATCTCTAAGCCGCTGTGCTAAGGGCTGCCCTCCCATTTTCCAGCAGGCTCTGTATTCATTCAATGGAAATTCAAGCCCGATTTTTGCGAAAAGTTCGGAATGCTCATTTGGAGTTATATGTTTGCTTGATATTATTTTTCCTGTATAAAAATTTGGATCTCCGGCATCAAATTTAAACCCATCAACATCATACGATTCAACAAGTGATTTCAACTGATCTTTAAACCACTTTTCAGCCGAAGGGTTTGTAAAATCAAGCAGTGCGCTTGCACCATTCCACCACCTGATTATGGCTGGTCTCTTTTCCTCATTATCCTCCATCAAAAAGGCATTCTCCTGTTCAAGAAGTCTGTAATTTGGTGAATCAGCGCTTACAAAAGGGCAAACCCAAAGCATTACTTTAAATCCAAGTTCATGCAGCTTCTTTATCATCTCTTTTGGGTTATTAAATTTCTCGGCTTTAAACTCCCAATTACCATAATCTTCCTGCCAGTTATCATCAATCATAATAACTCCCGGAGGAAAACCATTATCAATAATACCTTGTGCGTAATTTAAAATATCTTCTTCATTTTGATTGTAAGTAAGTTCAATCCAGGTATTATACTGAGGCATGGTAAATAATAATGCTTCAGGAATTTTACCCTGCGGGGGGAAAAATTTTTGAGAGACAAACAAGTAAGCATCTCTTAAAGAATTGCCCGCTTTACCTGATTTGATCTGATCATAAGATGAAGATACAATTAAGCTGTCATTATTAAATTCAAATCTGAATGGTCCCTCGCACCACACATAATTCCCTGAGCTGGAAATTAAGAGAGGGGAACCCTGATTTTCTTTGACATTACCATAGAGATCATGTTTGTATTCAAATTTACCAAAAGGCATTAAGGGACCATCGACAACAACCCCGCCCCACCAGGCTTCTTCACTTTCAAGAAGACGTTTGAAATTATATTCTCCTTCGGTTACCTGTGCCACAAGCGCGATATAAAAAAACCAAGAAATAATTATTGAACGTAAAACACTATCGCTCATATAATTTTGCTTTTAAGTTACAATCGTTTATACCAAGATTTTCATTAATTAAATGAAGATACAGAAATGCACTTCTATTAACCCCGCTTTCAGGGCGAGGTATTAATACATCCAAAATCCAATAAAATGTCATTCAAATGGGCTAAAGCCCGCTGTCTTTAGGTGGTTTTTTTATTAAAATCAATTTTACGTACTTCAATTAATTAAAATTTATTTTTAGCTCTCTTTCCCCCTCAAACGGTTCTATATCAATCAGATAATTTTTCTGTTCTTTTAGAGTCATTATTTCTTTATCATCAATTAAGATTGAAAGGATATTTTTATCAGAAGAGAATTCTAATTGATTGGGAGATTTATTATTTGGACTCGTTAGTTGAAGAGAAATCTTCTTTTCATTTTCAGAAATACCATTAATTCTGAGATCAGATTTTATAAATGATATTTTCTTTGATTTTAATTTTGTAAGCCTTATTGTTCGATCCGAGGTTACAAAGCATTCATATTGCTGCTTAATTTTATTGTACTTAAATCCATCTGCATTAATTGGTAAATATCCTTCAGAAGAATGAAAATTTAGTTTGGCTCTGCTCATAGTAAGAACATCAACGGCTAAATCATCGCCATTCTTTTTTATTGAAGGCATTCTTTTAGAGATATAATTCAGATGAGGTTTATCAGGAGATATATCAGATAAAATCACTTTAATATCCGCCGAGGTTCCTGCAAGATTCGGCAGTATTACAATGTCTTCATTAAAAGCATAGTCTTCATAGCCATCAATAAAAACTTTATTAATATTTTTTCCGGTATTGTTGATACAAACTCCCATCCCGCCGGTATAAAGAAAAGCGGAATCCAAACCGACATCATTAATATCTAATTTTATATTTATTTCATCCCCTTTAACTGACCAGCTGTAATTACATTGTGCCATTATACAAAGCTTATACTTTAGGTCTTCAGGTTCGGGGCAATATATTTTACTGTTTTTAAATTTGGATTTAATCGCATCATACATAGCAATATTGTTTTCATTAATTACGCGATCTTTTCCATACTGAGGCTGAGACGTAATTGAGTAATCATGCCACATCTGATTGAATATTACACCGCGCCGGATGCCGTTATAAAGATGATCAAAAATATTTTCTTCATAAGCAGTGATTTGCTGGGTAGTATAACTCCAAGTAGGATCATAAAACCATTGATAGTCCGGTGAAGGAGTATTTTCTAAAACTATAAAGTTTTTTTGAACTTCATTAAACCATGTAAAATTACCGTAACCGATGGGCATATCCTGTTCAAAACCATGAGTCATGTAAAAGCCGAATCGTTTAGCGACCTCGTTGTAATCACTCATATGAATTGTATTACCCGGATTAATAAAACAATTCACTTTGCCAATATCATATCCGTAATCAGCCATATTGAATTCTATCTCATGAACAGCACCGTCCAACTCTTCTTTCCACCTTTGCTCATTCATGCTTTGATCTATATTATGAAATTTGCTGTGGGTTCCAATTTGTCCTCCAATACTTTCAATTTTTTTCCCTAAAGGAGCTAAGTCCTGCCAGCCGGCGCTTGTTGCGGTACTTGAAACCCATGCATAAACCGGAACCACGCCGGTTTCTTTTGCTAAATCAATTAAATAATTAATTGTTTGGATCTGTGCATTTAGATTTCCGCTGGCATCGGCATCGAGACGGATTATAGCAGTAAGATCGGCATTGGATACTTGAAGAGACGGTATTGGCTCCTTAATGGAATCATATACTGCCCAGTAAAGTGCTTCAATAAGCAGATTATATATTTGATTTTTATAAAAGACCTGCGGATGTACATTGCGAAAAAAAGATGCAACACTTGACCAGGTAGCGAAGTCATTTATAAGCACAATTCTATTACCGGATGCTTTATTTACTGAAAGAAACGGGTAGAATTCCTTTTCATTTGTTAATTCAAGCAGCATCAATCCATTATTTTCAAAACTTTGAATGTTTAATCCGCCGGCAATATGCTGAGTTACAAATTCATCACGATTAAAATTCCTGGTAATAAAGTGATCATTATTTTTTATTTTTATTCTGAAATCCGGACCGCCGTAAAATCCGATATTTTTTATACCAAGAACTTTATCCAATTCTGAATGATCTCTTTGTTTTGTTGTTTCATCATAATGCCCAAGGGCACCATCCACTAATAAATTTCCTTTTTCAGCTAAATATTTCCGCAGAACTTTTAGAGAAATATCATATACAGAATCTGTCAGATAAGCACACTGGCTAATAATCAGGCAATCATATTTTTGTAAAGCCTGTTCAGAGGATAAATCTTCAATAAAGAGGCACTCATACGGGATTCCTGCCAGATTAACAACACCTCCCCATCCGTGTGCAGACATTTGTGTTACTCCCCAATGATGAGTAAAGCTTGTCCTGCTTATTACTATTCCAACCTTGGGACTATTAAAATTTATTTGTGAATAATTTGTTTGAAAAATTATAGAAGTTATAAGCAAGGATAGCAGAAATTTTTTCATTTAACTCTCTTACGACTTATATCAAAGGCAGGTTTTTATTTAAGGATTATGCCCGCTGATTTTTCTTTTAATAAAAAAACTTAATTAACTGGAACAGCCTTAATTAATAAATATTTATTGAAACTTAAATTTATTTTGGGTGATTCCCCGTTTACACCGGCTAACATTTTATTATTAACAAAATCGATGATATTGTAATTTTTATTTTTCAAACCTCTCAGTTCTACCTCTCCATTCCATACATCAGCGTAAAATGCATAATATAAAGTATCTTCTTTCTGAACAGCATGCGTTTCGGGCTCATCATATCCGATATCGTAAAGCTCTCCCTTGTAATCTGCTTTTGAAAGAAGGTTTTGATTATAAATATCCAGCCATTTCTTCCAGGTAGTTTCTTTTTCTTCTGTAAGAAGATGCTTTTTATGTTCAAGCCGATCGGTCGGGTATGTAAATTTTGTACCGACAATTCCACCAACACCAACAGTCGAAGCAAAATCGGAACCATTATCGCTCAATTCCACATGATCCCCAAAATAGGGAGAATTAGAACCCATAAGCGCCTTTAATGTCTTTCCTTTTAATCTGATCTGCCAGGAAGATGTAGGATCGGAAGCAACAGTCTGATTCATATAAGGCAGATTGTAAAATGAATAGGAAGTTCCGCAAGGACATATTTGTATGACAGCATTTGGGTTTATACTCAGTGCCGTTTCAATTATGGCTTTATAAAATTGAGGAATTTTTTCTGCAGATTCTTCCGGGTAACCATGATGATGAGCTTCATTGTAACAGGGAGGTGCAGCATTTAAATGCTGGCCGTCAATTTTTAAACCTTCATATCCCCATTCAGACATAATTTTTCTTACAAGATTTTTATGATATTCAATTACCGGTTCATAAGCCGGGCATAAATAATAACTGTCCCACCAAGTAATATCCTGTTTTGATCCGTCTTTATTCGATAATAAATATTCAGGATGATTTTTAATAAGATCTGTTCCAGGATCAACCGCTAAAGGAGCCCACCAGAGCATAGCTTTAAGATTATGTTTATGAATTTCATCCACAAAACTTTTCATATCAGCATCTTTGTTTGGGAATCTTTGCGGATTTAAATACCAATCGCCTTCCGCAGTCTGCCACCCGTCATCAAGCGTTGCCCATTGATACCCGAGTTCGGAGACTTTCGGAAGAGTTCCTAAAACTTCTTCAATAGTAAAATTTCTTTCATAACCCCAGGCGCACCATTCAGCTTCATATGTATCAGCAGGAAAGTTTTGAAAGGTCAGGCCTTTCTTCTTCATTATGTTGCTAAATGCCGAGAGTGAATTAAAATAGTCCCCTTTATGAAGGGAAACAAAAGTTTCATAAGTTTCAAAAGATTCACCGGGGTTTAAAATCTTTTTCTCAGGAAATTTATACCCAATGTGGATATTGGCACCGTCTTTATCCGAAATAAAAGTCACCGGAATAGAAACAAGCTTGGGAGTAATTTCAAGATGACCTACTGCAAAACCCAAGTCAGTTCTCCACAAATCGCTGACCGGAGTTCCTCCGCCATAATCGCTTGCATTCATCCCCATAAAATTTTCCTGGTGAAATCCCTCATTTACCGGCTGAACCCAGTCCCGTCTATCAGAATAAGAGGCTCCTTGAAAGGACCAGAATGGAGGTTTATTATCCGCAGGTAAAATATTATAGAAATTATTAATCCATCCGGTTACTGCTAAAGAACCGGGTCCTTCATTCGTATATTTCACCTTTGTAATAAGAAATTCAGGGAAATT
>JBLNGL010000212.1:0-5480 GCA_050264735.1 Ignavibacteria bacterium
CATTCCTTCATGTTTCGAAAGATCCTTATATGGATCCGTCATCCGATGTTGATGATCCTCTTCAGCCGAAGATTACTTATATCGGTACTGAAACCAAAATACCTAATTTAAATCCTTCCGATGAACCGGGCGGAAAAAATTTCTGGGCAATCAGAGGAGGATTTTCCGATTATAATCCTATGCCCGGAAGTATTGAAGGAACTCATCATTATATTAACAACGATGAGCTTGGAAATGCCGATTTTTCCAAATTTGATGCAGGTACAACTAGCTCAACAAATTCAAAGAACTTCAGCAGTTTTGGACCGTACACCTTTCCTCCCAACCATAAAATAAGAATTGTCTACGCCATGGGTGCGGCAGGAGTAGGTCTTCAGAAAGCACAGGAGATAGGTGAAAAGTGGCTGAATGGATCTCTTGAAGATCCGCCGAACATGCCTAACCTTAATACAGGCTGGCTCCCTTCCAATTTTGCCTTTCCTAATAATGCAAGCGAAGAGGACAAAAGAAAAGACAGATGGATAAGCATGGGGATTGACTCCGTAATGCTCGCAGCTTACAGGGCCAAATGGAATTTTGAACATCAATATAGAATACCCCAAGCCCCGCCTCCGCCTCATCGCTTTGAAATTACAGGTTACGGAGATGCCGGTGTAGAGATTATATGGTCAGGTTCAAATGCAGAAAGCCGCCCTGATTTTGCTGGGTACAGGATTATGAGAAAAATGTCCAACCAGGATACCGTTTTTTACCAAGAAATTTATTCTTCCGGACATGAGGACAAAGCTTCCGAACATAAATTTACAGATACTACTATAATTAAAACGGTCCCTTATTATTATTATATTCAAAGTAAAGCAAAAATTGATGAAAATGATGTAAATGCTGATCCTTCCACGAGGGGGAAAATAATATTCAGCGGCAGAAATTTAGTCCCTAATGCAAGCTTTATACGTCCCCCCAATTTTACGACAGAAGAAATGTCGCGGATAAGAGTAGTTCCTAATCCTTATAATATTAATGATCCGTTGGTAAGAGCAAATTATTCAACAACGGATTACAGGCAGCTTAATTTCATGAACCTTCCTCTTGAAGTAAGAATTAAAATCTATACAGAAAACGGGGATCTGGTAAAAACGATAGATCATTATTGGCCCGGAAGTCCGAATTATCAGCCCAACACAAGAAGAGACGGATTTGAGTCTTGGGACATGATTACCGAGAATCAGCAGGTAATAAGCAGCGGTGTTTATATCGCAGTGTTTCAAAAACCGTCCGGTGAAACTTCTTACCAGAAATTTATTGTAGTACGGTAATTGGAATCATGCTGATGATTAAAAGATTTTCCTGCTCTGCTTTTTATTTATTGATGCTCTGTTCAGTTTCAGTTTATTCTCAGGTAGATCTAAGTAAAACAGGCCAAAGTACGATGAATTTTCTCCTGGTTTCAACTTCTTCCAGAGCTTCAGCTTTAGGCGAAGCCTTTACATCCCTTGGTATTGGTTCGGAAAGTATGTTTTACAATCCGGCAGGTTTGGCGGGTATTCAAAAGCAGTTCGATATCATTTTAAACTATGCACAATGGATTGCAGATATAAATTACTTGAGCGGAGGATTTGCATGGAATTTTGGAAATTACGGTGTAGCCGGCTTAAACCTGCTGACTGTTGATTATGGAACCATAAACGGAACGAGTCTCGTTCCCCGGGGAATGGAAGATATATATAGGAATGGATATATTGAAAACGGACCCGTAAGTAATGTAGCAGCTTATGCAATAGGATTGACATACGCCAAAGCAATTTCTAAAGAGTTTGCTATTGGTGGAAATATAAAAATAGCCGGACAGAACCTGGGTGAAAATAATTTTTATGACGGCACTTCTAAAGAGAATAATGCCGCTAAGCTCGTATTCGATGCAGGGATAAAATATATTACCGGCTTTAAAAGTTTTATGTTCGGGATGTATATAAGAAATTTTGCATCAAATATTAAAAGAGAATTGGTTGATGAACAGCTTCCATTAATATTTTCTCTTGGAGCTGCTTTGAATGTTATGGAGATAATTGATCCCGCAATCGCAAACGATAATGTCATAAATGTTGCTGCCGATTTTCTTCATCAGAATAGTTATTCCGAAAGAGTTAATCTTGGAATTGAATATAAATTTATGCAGATTCTTTCACTGAGAGGCGGGTACCAGACAAATAGAGATCTGGCATCCTGGTCGGGCGGGATTGGACTTAACACCTCACTCTCCGATTATAATTTTGAGTTAAGCTATTCATATTCAAAATTCGAAATATTTAATAATGTAAATCGGCTTTCCATTCAAATTTTATTCTAATAAAAAATAGGAGTATGCTATGAAAAGATTAACTACAATTTCAGTTCTTTTTTTCATTTTACTGAATTCCAATGCGACAGCTCAGCTGTTCCGGCAGACCTTTGATTCCGCTTTAACGGCAGGAAACCTGGGAAGCGGCACAATAATCAGCAATGCAAGTGTTACAAGCGATCCGGTATATGTAAACAGCAGCGCTTCTGATTCTCAATTTACTTTCCTGTCGACAAATAATGCAATCGACTCCATTGAAATAAAAGGCGATGGGGTAATGAGGCTAATAAGAAGCGGCAGCGGTACTGTTTATATAACAAGGAATGTGAACTTCGCTGGAGCACCTAATGCAATTCAGTTCAGCTTTGATTTTTATGCCGAAAAAAATGCAGCTAATTCAGGACAGACAGTTCAGTTTATGGTCGGAAGTGGATTTCCAAATTCTAACAATGAGCCTTCTGCTGCCAACAAACATTCCCGGTTTTTTATAAATACCAAAAGCGCTCCTTCCAATACGTGGGGAGTTACTCCGGAAAACGCTTCGTCAGCATCGGCATACACAGATACACAAACAGTAGTATGGGTAATTAATAACACTGGTCAATCTTTAGACTATTCTGCACCTGACGGTTCCATAGAATCTCTCGGAAATGACAGCTACGATGTATGGGTTGGAGAGACAAAAGAAATTGATGAAGCAGCAGCTATTACCGACAGTACAAACTTAAATAATTTCCAAATTCGCATCGGCGGAGGTACCGGTGTTTATGCCATTGATAATATGGTAATTACCAAGCTGATTGCTCTAGGTGTTCCTGAAACAGGTGATTATGGTTCTGTAGATGATGGAAACTGGAGCGATGTTTCAACATGGGCTCAATGGGACGGGACAGGCTGGAATACAGTTCCATCTGCAGCGCCAACCGGATCAGTTAATGTTTTCATTAATCTCGGTCATACTGTTACAGTCGATGTTGCACAGAGTATCAGCGGCAATTTAACTGTTGACGGCTATTTGAAAGATGTAGGCGTTCTGACAGCTGCCGGAATAAATATTTTTAATGACAGTAGTACTTATGAATTCGCACATGCCGCAGCATCCGGGCAAGGAATCCCGTCTTCAACATGGAGAGATGGTTCAACCTGCTTAATTACTGGAATTACTAATGCATCCACCGGGCTTAATGCAAACCAGGAATTTTATAATTTCATTGTCGATTGCCCGGGCTGGACCGGAAATCTGAACTTCGGATGGGGGGGCACCAGCAGTTCCAGTCCAACTACTATAAATGGAAATGTTACGGTTAGAAACACCGGAGCCGGAAGATGGCAGTGGTGTGCACCGACAGCTGGTACTGCCGATAACCACCATACTGCAGCCGTAACTGTAAACGGTGATCTAATTTTGGAAGGAAGCACTGCCAATGCAGATAGTCTTGTAAATGTGACATCAAATGGAACAGGAAACTCTTACGTTGATATAACAATAAACATCTTGGGGGATGTTATTGTAACCGGAAATCCAGCCAGTTTATCATCAACAAATTTTTCAATCTCTAGAGGCTCTCTCGGCAACCTTCCGGACAGCGGATCAAGCTGTACTTGGAATCTTTATGGAGATTTCTCAATATCAAATGCAACTACTCAAAATTCTGATACAACAGGAAAACAAGGGAAATTTGTTTTTGCCGGATCAGGCGTTCAAAACTTTACAGGGAATAACGTAGTTTTCGGCAGCAGCAAAGTGCAGTTTGCAGTTAATGCCGGCTCTATTCTTCAATTAAACTCCCCAATGCAGACATACAGCTTGATTCTCAATGGTGTTATTAATTCATCTGCAGCAAATCCTTTGATATTAGGTTATTTAACGGGAAGCGGAAGTTTTCAGGTATCTAATGACAATCCTATAGTTGGCGGAAGTTCAACGGCCTTTGTAAACGGTCCGATGGGATTTTTAATGGTACCTGCAGGTACTAAAGCTTATAAGCTTCCGATTGGAAAAGACGGCGTATTCAGGCCTTTAAATTTATCTGTAACTCACTCAGCTTCGGATACTACAATATATGCAGCAGAGCTGTTTAATACTGCTCCGGCAGCTAAAACACTTCCCGGCACATTAGATAAAGTATCTGATGTAAGATACTTTACAGTCACAAAGACCGGAGACGCAGTCGTAGATTCTGCTTCAGTTCAATTAAGTTACGGTACTGATGACGGAGTTACCGATGCCGTAAATTTAAGAATAGCTAAAGATGACGGAAGCGGTAACTGGTTAGATTTAGGTGGAACCGGCAGCGCAAACGATTCCGGCACTATTTCTTCAGCCGTAAATTTTACTTCCTTCAGCGATTTTGTAATTGCAAATGCAGTCGGCGGCACTAATCCGGTACCTGTTGAATTAACTTCATTTACTGCCGATGTAAATGGACAGAATGTAAATTTAAAATGGACAACAGCTTCGGAAATAAATAACAGGGGCTGGGATGTTGAAAGAAAACAAGCTGATAAAAAGAGCTCCCTTTGGGAAAAAACAGGCTTTGTTGAGGGAAGCGGAAACAAAACAGAGTTATCTAACTATAGTTTTGCAGATAAAAATGCCGGAGTAGGAAAATATTTGTACAGATTAAAACAAATAGATTTTGACGGAGCATCAAAATACAGCCAGGTTTTAGAAGTAGTAATTTCGGGCCCGAGAGAATTTGCACTTTATCAGAATTATCCCAATCCGTTTAATCCTGCCACATTAATAAAGTTCGATGTTCCGGAAGCTTCATTTGTTAACATCTCAGTCTTTAATTCAATTGGTGAAAAAGTGGCTACTGTAGTTAACGAAAAAATGGAGCCCGGAAGCTATTCAAGGAATTTTAATGCCGGCAGTTTATCCAGCGGTATTTACATTTACCGTTTAAATACTGATAAAGCTGTTCTGATCAAAAAGATGATGCTGGTTAAATAAGATATAATTTCAAGGATGACATCTTTTACTCCAAAAGAGAATTTATAAAGATGTCATCTTTTGAAGATGATTTAATAGTTTTGAATTATCAAAAGGGAACCGTATCATGAAAAAATTTTTAATAGTCTTAGTCATAGCGGCAGCCGTTTTCACAGTACCAGCCTTTGCCCAGATAATATCCAGCAA
>JBLNGL010000213.1:0-4316 GCA_050264735.1 Ignavibacteria bacterium
TTTTGTTTTTGCTGATTCTTGCGGTCAGGATAAATGCATTTATAGCGTTCATAATAGTTTCAATTTTCATCGGTATTGCTTCAGGAATGGAGCTCGATAAAATTGTTTCATCCGTTGAAAAAGGATTAGGTGACACATTAGGTTTTCTTGCATTAATTCTCGGATTCGGGGCAATGCTCGGTAAACTTGCTGCGGAAAGCGGCGCCGCTCAGAGGATCACTTCAAAGCTTATTGCTGCATTCGGAGTGAAAAGAATTCAGTGGGCAGTTATGCTGACAGGATTTATTGTGGGTGTCCCTTTGTTTTATGCAGTAGGGTTTGTAATTCTCGTCCCTATAATTTTCACGGTTGCTGCTGCTGTAGAACTGCCTTTGCTGTATGTTGCATTGCCGATGATTGCTTCGCTAACCGTAACCCACGGTTACCTTCCTCCGCATCCTTCCCCGACTGCAATTGCAGTTATGTTTCATGCCGATATCGGAAAAACTTTACTTTTAGGAATATTAATCGCAGTTCCGGCTATCATAATTGCGGGTCCGTTTTTATCCAGGTTTTTAAAGAAGATTAATGCCAAGCCTTTTAAAGAATTTTTTAATCCAAGAGTATTTACCGAAGAAGAAATGCCTTCATTCACAGTAAGCATATTTACTCTTTTACTGCCGGTCATCTTGATAGCCGGTGCTTCTTTGTTGAACATTTATCTTCCTGAAAGCATTTTGAAACATATTATTAATTTCCTCGGCAATGCACCAGTAGCAATGTTAATTTCAGTTCTGCTGGGAATATATACTTTGGGTTTGAACCGCGGGAAAAGCATGAATGAAGTTATGGAGCTTCTAACAAAATCAGTTTCTAGTATTACAATGGTTTTATTAATAATAGGAGGGGCCGGTTCTTTCAAGCAAGTAATGGTTGACAGCGGCATAAGCAATTATATTGGTGAATTATTAAAGGATTCCCCGGTTCAGCCGCTGATACTTGCATGGCTCATAGCTACTGCTCTGCGCATTTGTGTAGGTTCAGCTACAGTTGCTGCAGTAACAACTGCCGGAATTTTATTGCCGTATGTTTCAACTGCTTCGGTGAACCCTGAACTGCTTGTATTATCAATTGGCGCAGGAAGTCTTATGTTATCGCAAGTAAATGATATCGGTTTCTGGATGTTCAAAGAATATTTCAGCTTGAGTATAAAGGAAACGCTCTTAAGCTGGACGGTAATGGAAACAATTGTGGGAATTGTGGGGCTGATTGGAGTACTGGTAATGAATGCTTTTATTTAAGTTTAGAAGTCAATATTATAAACGGCAAAAAAAATACTCAATTTTCAATATGCAATTCTCAATTCTCAATAAAATGAATATTGAAAATTGATAGTAGAACATTGAACATTCTTCAGGATAAATTTTCAATGTTCTCAGCCGGAGGCTGATGAGCCTTAGGCTCAAATGCTCAATATTCAAGTCTCAATTCTTACACCCTTGTATATACCACTGACTTAATCCCCAATTGAATATTGAAAATTGATAGTTGAACATTGAACATTCTTCATGAATAAATTTTCAATGCTCAATTCTCAATTCTCAATTTTTGAACTTAGGTACATACTGCAGAATAACTAATCCATTGGGATAGATTTTCGTATCTGTCAATTCTAAATTCTTCTGTTCTTTAATATCTGTAAATAATGGTTTGCCTGCACCTAAAATAACCGGGTGAACGGCGAGTAAATATTCATCTATCAAATTTGAATTTACAAATGTAGTTACCAGGCTTGCGCCTCCGAAAAGATGAATGTCTTTCCCGTATTCATTCTTAATTTCTTTCACTCTGGCTTCAATATCATTACTGATTATTTCCGCACCTTCGGTGGATTTTAATGTTCTCGAGAATACATATTTTTTTTTACTTTTCATCATCTCAAACATTTTCTTCTCCATCTCGGGGGCTGGGGGACCGGGAGTATAATTGCCGAATAATTCCCAGCTTTTTCTTCCGTAAAAAATTGTGTCAATTCTGTTTAATAATTCGGTAAAGCCGTAATCCTGATCAGTAAAGCACCAGTCGTATTCGCCATTCGGTCCTTCGATGTATCCGTCGAGGCTTATTGCAACATCTAAAATTACTTTGCGCATTAGAATATTTAAATAAGTATTATGGTAATTGCGGCTTCATCTCAACCACATTAGTTTTGATTTTTATTTCTGCAGACTCTAATCCTGGAGACGAAGCTTTTAAAATAATCTCGCCCGGCTGTTGTTTGGATTGAACAATAACCTGGGCTAATCCGTTAAATATTTTCCGCTTCCATTGCTCAGCCGGATAAATAACCTGCACTAATCCCGGATCCGTATTTGGTTCATCCCATTGGTGTTTTTTCCTGAATCTCTGACCGACTACAACATATTCATTTTTGCCGGCTTTAATTATTTTATGATTAAGAAGCCAAGCCTGGTCTGGAGCATCCCGAACAATATTCGAAGCCAATAAATGTCCGTTTACATAAACCGACTGGTTCTCCACGATGCTTTTTGTAAAAAGATTTACCGATGCTTTATCCGTAATTTCAGGCAGTTCGAATGTACCGCGGACTACAATAAGAGAATCGGTGTAAACCTGCCAGTCATCGCTTTGTGTTGTAAATGCCTTTTCCCAGCTTGAATCATCTAATCCGGCGGCAACTTCAGGGCGGTTACTTAAATCCTCAACAGGAAATTCTTTAAGGTTTTTAATCTTTGAAGTTTTTATAGTCTCAAAAAATCTGTCTGCTTCATGACTCGAAGGATCACCGTTACCAACTCCGATGATTTTTCCCGCACCCTCAATTGAGAAATTAATCTCGTTGGAAGCATCGGGAACCATTAAACCGCTGTTGTCATTTATTTGCACAGTTATTACAGAAATATCCTGTCCGTCGGCATTAATACTATTTTGTTCAGTAATTAATTCAATAGATTCTTCTTTGCCGGCAGTTTTCACCGAAGCTGAAATAATTTCTTTATCTTCTTTAAAACCTTTTGCTGTTAAAGTTCCCGGTTCATATTGAACTTCCCATTCGCTGTATTCATTAAGCGCTATACTTTTTTTCCCGAAACTCTTTCCATTAAGGAGCAATTCAATTTCATCGCAATTGCTGAATACAGTTACTTTAATTTTCTTCCCTTCGTTTCCTTTCCAGCCTGCCTGCCGGTCAGGCAGGTTCCAATGAGGCAGTATATGGAGCACCGGTTCTTTTCCCCACCATGATTTTAGATAATAGAAAATATCTTTAGGGAAACCGCATAAATCAACCATACCGGATTGATTTATAACAGCCGGCCAAACATATGGATTTGATTCACCCCGGTAATCGAAGCCAGTCCAATAGAATAATCCTGCTAAAAACGGGCGCTGTTCGTAAAATTTCCAGCCTCGTTCGGTTATCATTCTTCCATCTGCAAAATTAGTCGGCTCCATATGAGCTAATTCTTTTTTAGTAGTATAAACGCCGCGTGACTGCTTGATATTGCTTTCTTCGGTGCCGACTGCAGGCTGCCAGGGAAATTTCGAATGATGTTCATCAATATTGCCTTGTGATAAATAATTATAGCCCATAACTCCGACAACTGTTCCGATTCCGTTGTCCCATCCGCCGCTGCTTGCAGCAGTAAATGCACGCGATGAATCGAGACGCTGCGCAAATGTTTCCATCGATTTTGTAATTCTGGCACCGATTATATTTCCTTCGATTGCCCATTCTTCGTTGCCTAGCGACCAAAGAATAACAGACGGATGGTTCCTATCTCTTTTAATTAGCCTTTCGAGGCAATTGAAATGCTCTTTATTGATTCCCATCAGGCGGTTCTCATCAAGAACAAGCATACCAAGCCTGTCGCATGCATCTAAAAGCTCAGGAGCCGGAGGATTATGCGAAGTTCTAACAGCATTGCTTCCCATCTCCTTTAATCTTTTTATTCTAAACTCCTGCAAAGCATCGGGAATGGCTGTACCGACCCCAGCGTGATCCTGATGAACATTTGTTCCAAGCAATTTTACATTCTTGCCATTAAGAAAAAATCCTTTATCAGGATCAAACTTAACTGTTCTGATTCCGAATGTTGTTTCATAAGCATCAGCAATTTGTGCATTTGAACGGACAATAGTTTTTAATTTATGCAGGTAAGGGATTTCAACAGACCATAATTTAGGATTCTTAATTTTGTATTTAGTATAAAATTCTTTTTGTTCTCCCGGATTTATAATTAATTTCTCATTTGAACCTTGCGCGATAATTTTTCCTTCCGCATCAATAACTGATTCTTCAATATCAAATAAAGATT
>JBLNGL010000214.1:0-3297 GCA_050264735.1 Ignavibacteria bacterium
ACCTATAGCTCGCGGACCCACATTGAATTTTAGAACCTGTGCAGCTGTTGTGCCCGTTTTTAATGTCTGGGCATTTGCAATAAAAGATATTGCAATAAAAATTAACGTTATAACATTGTAAAAAGATTTCATAAATTTCTCCTGAAGTTCGGTATCCGTTATTTGTTAATCGTTAATCGTATGGGAAACGACTTAATTTTGGATATCAAATAACGCTTAACTTTATTTAATCAAAGCAAATTTTACTAGTTTTTCACCTATGCCCGGAGCTTCAATATGAGCGATGTATACTCCGTAAGCCACGCCGAATCCATCCCTGTTCAGCAGGTTCCAGTACTCTCTCCCATTGTCCATTCCCGAGTCATGTTCGAGAATTGTTATTAATTCACCGCTTAAGGTAAAAATTCTTATTGTGCATTTCATGGGAAGATTTTCAAAGTATATTCTTCTCTCACCGCGGTTCTGGCTTGGTAATTTATTGTCAGGTTCAAGAACACTTGTGCCGAGATAAGGATTAGGAACTACATAAACATTATCGAGGAAAGCACCTCCCTGCGTATTTATTTTCCCTGCTTGAGTATTGAGTGTGAATACATCTTGTGTATTAAATGGTCTTTTGGTCGAGATTCTTAAAACATCGCCGCTTCCAGGGTAAGCAGAATCTCCTGGAAAGGCTTTTGTTAGAACAATTCCCCATGTAAGTGTATCTGTATTTACTCCGGTGGAACCTGGCTTAAATAATATTATTTCATCTCCTCTTGTAAAAGCAGAATCATTTTTCTCCTGTTCGTTCAGTAAAACTATTATTGGCTGCGGCACGCCGGATGTTACTTCTTCAACTTTGAAATTAACAGGAATATTAATTAATCCTGTTCCCGGAATATTTTTTCTGGCAGTGTATTCAGTTTGATCTGAAAATGTTACATCATAATCGGCAGGATAAAGCTGTTTTCTTGAAGCCTGGCCAATTGATGAAAGTCGGACACTAAAAGGAATTGTAAGATCTCCTCCGATCCATCCCGATTTATCAGGATCAAATTCAAGTATACTGTTATCCATAACCTTTACTAATATTCCATCAAAAACAGGATTAGAATCTTCTCCGTTTAATGCTCGGCTTTGATAAACAGCATAATATCGGTATGTGATAATAAATTCGCTGTTGTTAGGCATTGTGCTGTTATCTGATCTTCTTATTTTCCCTTCTTCAAAATTAATAATATAATCTGCATCCTTCTGATAAACCGTGTTATTTAGATCCTTTACCTGGAGAGTCTGGTCATCTATAATATATTGTTTTGAAAGGGGAGTAAACTTTGTATCAAAAAGAAAGAAAGACTCTGTAAAAGCATTTTGCCCTATAACGGAATAATTTTTTGATGCAAAGGTGGAATCACCCATCCTCATCGTATCGCTGAAGTTGAGTGTATAAGTTTCGTCTTTTACATCCAGGTCATTTAGAATTTGGAAATTAACACTGCCGGTTCCGATACCCGAAAGATGCTGAAAATCCATGTAGTTGATTTGTGGCGTATTGTATCCTGAAGCTCTAGGACCGGGTACAACCGAAACCGTATTATCGTCGAAGATCATTTGGGATGTTATCGGATCAACTGTGATTTTTTTAGTTGTTTCTGATGGAGGAATGCCGACTGAATCTCCATGATCGTAAGCAACAACAGAATAAAAGTAAGTTTGTCCATTGATTACATTATTTGAATCAACAAAAGAATGAACTAAACCTGTATTGTCACCAAGATAATAATGAACTCCTCTTCCCTGGAAAGGAACCGGATGATATCCTTTCCATTCATTATCATAATCCCACTTCGCATCAAAACCTTTTACATCCTTTAAAGGATCATATAAAAAGCTTGAAGATCTTCCGTCGGTTATAGTTTGAATATCGGCGAAGTCGGGTCGGGTACTTCTATAAATGGTGTATCCTTCAAAATCTTTTCCGGTAATCGGATCTGTACTTTCTTCAGATGAAGCATCCCAGTAAAGAGTAACTTTCTTGTCATCGGGGACTGCAGTTACTTTCGGAAGTGTTGGAGGTTTGAAGAAACGGTAATTTTTGTTATAAATATCCTGGACTGTTTCTGCAGTTACAAGAAGATCATTTAGATTCTCACCGAAAAGAAAAGCCATTGAGATTCTTTTTGTTTCTCCTCTTTTAAGTGATATGTACCCTGATCCAAAAATAAAAACTATATCTACTTCCTGTTCAATATCGCCAAAGTTTCCCGGGATAGTTCTTTGCCAGATGTCTGCATCATTGGCTATTTTCAGGTCAGTATTCCAGGTTGAGCTGTTAAAGCTTGTGAGGCCTATTTGGTCGGATTCATCAAGGTCGGTGTATTCAAAATTAGGTTCGCCAGGCAACAGCGGATCGGGTGAGCCATCCGCCAGTCTTTGACCTGCAGTTGGAATACCATCTCCTTCCCCTTCATCTTCAGTACCGGCAATACCGTCCCTTCCCAGATCATCTGTTTCTAGATTCCAATCTTGGTCATTATCAATTCCATCATCCTGTCTTTCATTCAGCATCCCATCACCGTCATTGTCAATTTCATCATTCGGATTTCCGGGGCTTTCGAGAAATTTACATCCGAGGTATCCGATTTCCCTCCCCAAATCTCCCGTACCATCCTCATCCCAGAAATAAACCATACTTCTTGAATACACAGGAATATTTTCGACGTCTTCTCCATAAGGCGGAATAAAGAATCCCTGATCATCATCATTGTCATTTCCTCCCACATCCGGATCTCCATAAATGCCGAAGACTACATGATCAAGATCTTTATCGCTGACATTGGTTATTGTCCATTGAAAGAAAATAGCATTGGAAGCAAGTGAGTTGGCCCACTGAAAAGCTCTGCCAGTTACCTGAAGACCTAAACCGGATCGCGTAGGATCATTTGCATAAGGAAAATATTGAGAAGTCTGGTTAGTCTCGTTGAATTCATTATTTTCTCTATCATCCATTGCCCAAAAGACCTCAAGATCGGCATTGTTTTCTCCCTGTACTAAATACCCTGGCCAAACATACTCCCCCAGGGTTGAATTATACCATTCCCTCGGCCAGCTGTCAGGTTTTCCATCCCTATCGGAATCCAATGCAGGATTGGAGGCCATATATTCCTGGTCCGGATCTGCATAACCGGGCAACGGCTGCCACCAGTACTGATGATCTACTGATCTATTCTCATCTCTTAATCCGATATTATCGTAGTCATACAGCCCGTCGGAAAAAATTTGAAAATTTCTTGATGGATTAAGTGCATTCGGAAC
>JBLNGL010000215.1:0-4671 GCA_050264735.1 Ignavibacteria bacterium
GCAGAAGATGTGTGCCTGAGGCTCATACGCCTTTGACTCAGAAAATAATTCATCGGCAAAAATAAAACATAAGCGATTCGGTTTACTTTTATAAACACTAGTCAATAATAATATAATCTTCCCTTAACTATTTTGATATTAAGCGAATATAATGTTTTTCAAACGTTCTTTGGAGGAATTTGAACAATACAGTTTTGATTGGATTGTACATTCTTTTTAACATTTTTTCGGATGTTAACCAGCCTGCAGAAAAAATTGCGGACGATAATAAAATTAAAAACAGCGGTCCGGAATATTTTCCAGTAAATGAAAAAGTTATTCTAACTTATAAATCTGATTTCGGTGAAACTAGATCATGGATTGTTAAGGAAAAAGGATCCCTGAAATTTTATAATCAATCGGATGATTTCAATTATCAGCAGAAGCTTCTAATAAATGATCAAGGTGTTTTTGTGGAAGAGGTTTATCAAAAAATCAACATTTTTTTATTTATAAAACAAGAGGGAAGCTATACCTACAGCAAACCGATGCTTCGCGTACCATTTCCGATAGTTGACAATGCACAGTGGAATTGGATCGGGAAAGAATACTGTGACGGCGATACAGGCACAGTTTCCCTTACCGGCAAAATAATAGGACTGGATACTATCCTAACTGAAGCAGGAAAATTTGAAGCTTTAAAAATCGAAACAATTATAGAAACTTCAGATGAAACTAAAAATATTATAACCGAATGGTTTGCCGCCGGTGTAGGAATGGTAAAAATGCATTTATCCATTAAAGGCGGCGGTTTTTTGGCATTTATCGGAAGTATCCTTGGGTATGGAGATGTTGATTTTGAATTAAAAAAAATCTCGGCAAATTAATTACACTTTCAATGCCTAATTTCTGACTTCCGACTTTTCTAATTTTTCCGGTAAGCTTTAAAAATTTCCCAGCTCTTCCCGTTCTTCCCTTTCCTTAATAATTTTTTCTATCTCTTCAGCGAAAACCGGATATTTTGCGAGAACATAATCAAATGAATTTTTGCTTAAAGAATAAAGGTCGCAATAGCCGGCGGCAATGACATGTGCAGTGCGGGGCTTATTTTTCACTAAAGCAATCTCACCGAAAAAATCTCCGGATTTAAAAAGATTCAAAAGATGATTATCCTTTCTTGAGCGGATCTCGAGGTTTCCATTAACAACGAAGAACATTTCCTTTCCTTCATCGCCGGCTTTAAAAACATATTCACCCGGCGTAAAAACAACCGGCTTTAGATGCATAGCAACTTCAAATATAAATTCCTGTCCCGCGCTTTTAAACAAAGGTATCTTCTCCACCGATTCCTTTTTTAGATTTAAGGAAACCTCCTTTCGCAAACCATCAGGCAAGCCCTCAAGAAAAACCGACTCATCATACCCAAGTTTCTGTTTCCACATATACCTGTAGTAGTTTCTGATTTTCTTCTGCAGCTCTGCAGGGATTTTCCTAAAATGCACCAAGGCATTCAGCTTTTCCAGGTTAGACAGGTAGTTTGTCTTTGACGGATCTCTTTTAGCAAGCATGCCTGCAATATTCCCGATTAAATAACCGTAAACCCCTATTCCCAGGAACATGACACAAATAGCGAAAATTCTTTGACCGTTCGTTTCAGGTGTGATATCACCGTAACCTACAGTTGTCAATGTTGTAATTGTCCAATACAGCGATTTCACATATGCAGTTTCCCAATCTTGATTTAAACTTTCTCCGCGGATGAAAGTCCAGAAACAGCTTATCCAATGAATAGTTAATAAAATCCAGAAAGCGAAAAAAACAAACCGGAGCAAGTTGGAAAACCGAATTACACTTTGCCTCCATGAATCCATTAAATATGCAACTTTAATTAATTTAAGAAGGCGAAGAAGCTGCAACCATGAATCCGGGAAAATCAGCTCAAATGGAACTGCCGAAATAATATCTATAATAAGGAGCTTTTTTAAATAAATATTTGTGAATGGCTGGGCTTCAATTGAAAGGTCCGGAAAGATTTTTGAACTGCCGGATACAGTAAATAAAATATCAATAAGAAAAATTAATGAGATGAATAATGATAAAAGAATGTTATGAAAAGACTGTAAATGAAAAATCAGGTTCAAAGGGAGTATAACTGCAGGCAAGGCTGAGCAAAAAACAACTACAATATGCCATAAAAAATAGTATCTAAATAGATTTTTCGGGGGCATAATCTTTTATATTTTTTTAGGATTTTGAATGGTTAAAAAACCGCAGGAGAAAACTTAGAAAAGATTTGACCAAGATTCAATTATGCCTAAGTCCTTCCCTCAGCTCGGCAAAATAAATCCGGTTTTAGTTATTTAACAGCATAGCTGCCGGAAAAGACTTGAATAAATCACCAATTGAAATACCGTCTTTTGATTCAATTTCTTCCCCGGTAATTGTATTGCAGAATGATCTTGCCTCAAAAGGAATAATAATCTTTGTATCTTTCCAGCACTCATTGCCCAGTGGAAATTCATTTTCTTTTATTATTCCGGTGAGAAATCTTGGTACCGCCGTAATGGAGTATTTATTTTCTAATTTTCTTGCGAAAACAATGATGTTCTTCTGATAATTTCCCCCCGATTTCAGAGGAATATATTCCCCTTTCCGGAACAGTTCTATATTTTCATTTCTAGATCTCAGTGCTTTATAGATTAAATACATTTTTACTCCACCGGATTCAGGTTTTTTGAGCAATTCATCAATTAACTCCCTGGTACCGGACTTATCTTTTCTATTTATATCTTCAAGAATTTCCTTCCTGATTTTATAATCGACCCGGCTCCTGTTATCCGGATCTACAAAAGAAAAATCCCATAATTCCCTCCCCTGGTAAAAGTCGGGAACACCCGGGGAAGTAATTTTTAATAATGTTTGTGAAAGTGAATTTAAAATTCCGTAATGAGAAATTTTTCTCTGAAACCCTGAAAAATCTTTCATGAAAATATTATCATCGGATCGGGCAAGAATATTCTCCAGAAAAGATACGGAAGCATCTTCGTATTCTTTTTGAGGGCGGGACCAGGTTGAATGAACTTTCGCTTCCCTCACTGCTTTTACCAGATACTCTTTAAATCTATTCTTGTAATCGCCTAAATCACTTTCGGAAAAAGGGAATGATCCCAGCAGCATTTGATAAATCAAATATTCCTCATTGCTGCCGGGTACCAAATCTGAGTTAAAATTGGATTTAAACTTTTTATTAAACCTGCTCCAAAGCTTTATTTTAGAATTCCATTCATCAGGAATTTCGGAAAGTACATTTAGTCTTGCACGGATATCTTCTCCTCTTTTTGTATCGTGCGTCGAACTTGCGCACATGGAATGAGGCCAATGCTTATTTCTGTACATGTTGAACTCATGAAATTTATTCAGCGGTATTCCGAATTTACCGGGGTTTCCGCCGACTTCATTGAGTGAAACGAACCGGTTGTAGATATATAAAGTGGTATCCTCAAATCCCTTTGCCATCAGCGGACCGGTAAGCTGCTGGAATCTCATAATGAAGTCGAGTGAATCTGCTTTCTGCTTTTCAGTAAAATGCTCGCCGTAATTCATCAATAATATATTACCGATATAATTGAACTCATTAATAAGCTGCGGTATTTCTGCTTTCAGTTTTTCGACCACAAAGGAAATGTATTTCCTGTCGGGACTGCTGTAATTGTCTTTGTTGATGTAAGTTCTGTATACAGGAAAATTAGCCAGCATTTCTCTCAAAGCGGATTTGAGCCCGTTGCGGGTAAGATCTATTCCGTAACGGTCTCTGCTGGAAATATCTTCAATATATAGAGCAAGCCTCTCAAGCTCTCCTACCAGCCTTGTTTCAATCAGCAATTTCTTTTTTGATATAGTCAGCTCTTCAAGCCCGGTATTAATGTGTGTAAACTTTTGGTAAATAGAATTGAATTTTTTCCTGCTGTCTCTTCTGCAGAAAATGCCGTTTACATAGTTCATAAATTCATATCCGGTAGTTCCTTCAATTCTCCAGACCGGCGGTAAAACCTCACCCGGTTCCAGGATTTTTTCTACAACGATATAAATTTCCTTTACTTTGTCTCTAAGCCTGTTCAGATATTCCGGCGGATCAAACAAGCCGTCAACATGATCAATGCGCAGACCGTTTATTTTATTTTCTTTAATTAGTTTGAAAATCAGCGAATGAGTCCTGTTGAAAGTTTCCTCATTCTCCACCTTAAGGGAGATTAGATCGCTGATGTTGAAAAACCTCCTGTAATTCACCTCTTCATTTGCAACTCTCCAGTATGCTAACCTGTAGTACTGCTGCATTAAAAGATTATCCAGCATGTTGAAGCTTTCCGGAATCCCCGTGATGCCGTTATAAGTCTTCAGAGTTTCATCCAGGAAAACTTTAATTTCCTTATTATCGTTGTATATTTCCCAGAGCATTCCCTTTATAAATTTTATCTGGTCATATCTTTCATCAAGCAGTTCGGCCGAAGGAAGCGATTTCAGCATATAAAGAATTCCCAGATATTTAATTATATCCGGATGATTTTTCCCCAATTTACTTTTAAGCTTGCTGAAATTATGAGCCAGTACATCACCATAAGATTCCATCTTCAGAGGGAATCTTTGAGAAAAATAATTGATATGAAATCCTTCGGAATCATAATTCAGCTTTAT
>JBLNGL010000216.1:0-4968 GCA_050264735.1 Ignavibacteria bacterium
CATGCCGAAGGTTTTCTCAAGTGAAAAGACTTTAACACCGATGAATTCGGCTAATATTGCATTTGCAACAAAGAAGGAACCGAGGATATAAAACAGCCGTGTAGTTTTATCTTTCATTTTATCTTCAATTGCTTTGAATTAATATGAAGATTCCTAAAATAATTTCTAAAATAATTTACCCGTTAAAGTAACGAATTCATAAAATTCTTATAAACCATTACTACTAAAATATCACATTAACAATAAAATAAGAACGGCATCCTGAATTATTCGGATGCCGTTCAAGGAGGAGATTTATAGGAGGTCTTAAACTCCATCAGTAAATAGGGAAATTATCTTTGCCTGGTCCGGCTGTTGTTTCTTTCAACGTTTTTCTCTGTTTCACCTTTTCTTTGAGTATTTCTTTGAACTTCTGTTTTTTCACGTGTATCCCTTTGAACTTCCACTTTTCTCTCAGTATTTCTCTGAACCTGGGTTTCTGTTCTTTGACGATTCACGTTATTTAAAGATTCATTATGATTTTCGTTTCTTTTAATTACAGGATTCTCACGTTGTTCAACTTTTCGTTCCGAGAGCTCTCTGACTCTATCCTCTTTACCCGATTGAGTATTGTTTCTATTTATGATTCTTTCTTCCGTTCTCTGCACCGTTCTGCTCTTTTCATTGTTGTTTTTATTTTTAACATCTATAGTTTCATTTCTTGATTTCTCACGCATAATGACTTCTGTTTTTCTTTCTGCAGGTTCTCTATCAACTCTTTTCCGTTCTCCTAACTCTACTTTGTTAGTTTCGAGCGTACTTTTTCTTTCAGATCTTTTTATTTCAACATTCTGGATATCTCTCGGATTTCTTTTTAATATTTCATCTTTAGAATCCATGAAACCTCTTATCACATTCCTATCGCGGGTTTTTCCGAATTCATCGGGATTATTTACCCTTACTATTTCCCTCTGCTTAATATTCTGCCCGGATCTCTTTCTAACATAATCAACATCTACTCCTCTGTTGACTATTCTTCCGTTTGAATAGCCGTAGTCGTTTCTATATTTAGTGTTGGAAAATATTCTGTATCTATATTTAGGACCGACATAATGGTTATAAACATAAGGATCGCAGAAATTATTAAATCTTACAAAATGCCAGTGGTCATAAGGATTATAATAATCATATGTAAAATGGATCCCGATATTGATCGAAAAAACGGCATAAGGCGGAAGCGGCGCCCATCCTATATAATAATCATCGTAACGCCACTCAACCCATGCCGGGGCCCAGTCATAATCAGGAATCCATATCCAGCCGTAATAGTCATCATAATACCAGCGCCCGTAGTGATAAACAATTGATCCGAAATTTTCGTAAGAGTCCCAATACCATCCGTATTCAGTCCAAACCCATCTTCCTCTGCTGTAAGGAGCCCAGTCGCTTCCGACAAATAACGGACGCCAGACTACCAGACCTGGTTCGAATTCAATCCATGTACCGTGAGGCGAAAGCTCTGAATAAAAGAATCCAAATCCGACTCTCGGATTCGGGGTTTTTGATTCAATATGGAATAAAAACCCGGAAAAAATTAAAGCGGCAATTATTAAAATCTTTTTCATTTTATACCTCAAAAGAAATTCAACATTTGAGATATAGAAAACAATGAATATGCCATAAAGAAGCTTCTTTTTGAATATGAAAATGAGCAAAATTTTAAAAAGTGTCTAAAAGAATGAACAGTTTTATAAAATAGTACTACATCAGTGGGATTTCCGAATTTCGAATTTAGAATTTCGGATTTCCGCTACGCTAAAGCTTCGGCGGACAGGTCGGATTTAGACTTCGGATTTGGGATTTAATGAAAACAATAAAATGAAGAAAACGAAGATGGTTAAACAAATTATAATAAATAAGAAGAGAAAAAACGAATTATCTTTTGAGTTTTCTCCCTTTCCATTCAAACTTACCTGAAAGTCCGGCTAACGCAGAAATAAGGATATACGGTATTTGAATTAATTCTGCAGCAAGGAAATGCTTAAGTATTTTTCGGGGGAACAGAAAATCTTTCCCGGTTTTTATAATAAAATATTCTAAAATGGATTTTGCAGCTAAAGTGATGATAAAAGAAAGCAGGAAAAATTTCGATGAGAAGATAATCAGAAGAAATTGAACGGGAATTCCTAGGTAGAAGAGGAAAATAAAAAAAAGTTTAAAGCGTAGAATTTTGTCCGGGTAATACAGGGTTTTGCTTGCCCAGCGCTTCCGCTGCTGAAAAAATTCTTTGAGTGCAAAGGGAGGAGAGGTCGATACCAAAGAATCTTCATTCCAGCAAAATTTAATTTTGTAAGAAGTTTCTCTAGCTATGCTCTGCATTAGCAATTCATCCTCACCCGAAGAAAGATGAAGGTGTTCCGAAAAACCTTTTACCCCGTCATATGCTTTTCTTCTGTAAGCAAGATTGGCGCCGTTGCAGATGACCGGCTGATTTATTCCGATTAATCCTGCTCCGGTTAAAACCAGTCCGGAAAACTCCAGAATTTTAAAAGCCGAAAACAAACCATGTACAAAAATAAAATTAACCGGGCCCGAAACTAATCCGGTATTCTCATCAAATTTTTCCAATAAGCTGCTCAGCCATTTTCTCCCGAACATGGTATCAGCATCCGTTGTAATAATTATTTCTCCACCCGAAGACTCAATTCCCTTTCTTACCGCATTTTTTTTAAAAGCAGCTTGAAGACCTTCGCCGCCTGAGGATAAAATTTTTATATTGCACGACTTTACCGCACTGGTCAATTTTTCAAATGAATCATCGCTTGAAGAATCGTTAACATAAATGACTTCAAAAAGATCTTTCGGATAATTCTGCTGTTCAATGCATTTCAGACTATTCAATATATTTTCAGATTCGTTTCTAAAAGGGATTATGACAGATGCTTTATGCGGATTATTGCCGGAAGTATTTATACCGGTTTCCTTATAATGTATCCGATCATTTATTATTCTCTTCAGTCCTGTATTAATCCCGATCAGGAAAGTCGAATAAACAATCAGCAGAAAAAGGAATAGAACAAGAAGAGGCAGAACTATGTTCATTTGCCTGCATGCCTTGAAGTAAAAATCAAGACTGCCCCAGCTAAAGAAGGTATTAATAAATTAATGAAGAAAAGAAAAAAAGATGCATTTAAACCTGCCGCGGCATTTTCGCCGAGCTTCGTTATAAAATAAACGGAGATACCTTCGCGGATTCCCAAATCGCCGTAAGTAACCGGCGGGATAAAAGCCTTAATGAAGAACAATAAACTGCCTGCCCACATATATTTAACCAAATAGAAATTTCCAGAAAAAGCCGAAACAAGCAGGGCATATTGAATTATATAGCAGAAATAAAACAAAGCAGACAGAATAATCATTTTAATTACGAAACTTTTTTTCATTTTACCTAATAATCCAAAATCGCTGAAAATCTTTTTCAGCCAGCCGCGGTTCAGTATTCCTTTTTCTATTATTTTATTTGAAAATGAAAAACTTCTTGCCTGCTTAGAAATGATAAATCCTAAAACTATCAGCAGAAGGAATGAGGAAAAAATAAATAAAGGTTTTATATTCAGGAAAATAGTAAAACTCAGCAGGCCGAATAAAAACACGGGAATTAATGGAAATAACTTTTCGATAAAAACGGATACAGCTATTTTGGATGCGGAATTTTCCTGAAGCGCAATTCCCCTGGCAAAATACTCGCCGATTCTTCCGGGGGTAACAGCACCGGCAGGAAACCCGTGAAAAAGCGACCTGAAAATTTTTTTGCCGTCTTTTTCATTTAAAAGGCTTTCACAGGTAAGTCTCCATCTTGAATACTGTAAAAAGAGATTAAAGAACATTAAAAGGAATGCGGGGGCTATTAAAGAATAGTCTGCAGTTTTCAAAGAGATAAATAAATTTTTATCTGCAATAAAATCAAATAAAAAAATAATTAATGCAGCGGAAAGAATAATTTTCAGTACTGCATATAAAAAATTTTTATTTATTTTTTTACTGATCAAATTAATACTCTGTTGATAAAATATTCGGCTTAATTCCGGAAGTACAATTTGTGCACATCTCCACGTTTTTTCTTCCGGTTAATATTTTTTTCCTGAATTCCTTATAATGAACCGATTTCCATATATACTTGAATTCTTTATCAAATACATTTCCAAGCTGGAATTGAGCATCTTTATCGAAGCAGCACGGAACTACTTTCCCGTCCCAGGTAATGACGGAAGTTTTCCATAATAAAAAACAATGATTGCTTAAACTGCTTTTTATTTTAAATTTATTTTCCGTTAGAGTATATCTTCTGTATTTTTTATTTTCAGGAAGGAAATTAATCGCATTCTCATATGAAGTAACCTGCATGGTCTTTAAAGTAATTTTATCAACACCTAATTTTTCCCCGTATTCAATTACCTCTTCGGCAAAATGTTCATTCTGCTTCATTACCAGAAACTGCAGTTCAATAAAAGGTTTTTTTTTGTTACTTTTCTTTTTAGCTTGAACCAGAAGCCTTATTGCACTTTCCGCTTTAGCAAAACTTCCGCCGATTCTATAGGCCTGGTAAGATTTTTCATCGAGCCCGTCCAATGAAAAAATAATTTTATCGGGAGGGTTATTAAATAATTCTTCTATGTTTTTACCGGAAATAAAATGTCCGTTAGTGCTGATTGAAATATACACATTTCTACTTTGCGCATAACTGATCATCTCCAGCAGATCTTTGTGAAGAAACGGCTCTCCCTGGAAATACAGCTGCATATAAAAGCTTTGCCTGTAAGCCTGGTCTACAAATCTTTTAAAATTTTCAATATCTAAAAAACCTAAAGGCCGGGTCAGGGTTCCCAAACCGGAACGACATTCCGGGCAGCGCAGGTTGCAGTAATTTGTTGGTTCAATTGAAAATGAAACCGGCATACCCCAAACAACCGGTTTATCCAGAATCCTTGA
>JBLNGL010000217.1:0-8910 GCA_050264735.1 Ignavibacteria bacterium
TTACTATTGAACCTTTATCTACCTGATCATCCAAACTACTAAATAGTGCTGCTGATAGCGATCTTCAGGTCGTATTTTGCTCTTTTATTTTTCTGCTTTATTTTCCAAAATTTATTAATTCTTATTTTTTAAACCTAATTTTCACACAAGCTCCTTAAAGGAGAGGGATTTCTTTTTCTATGAGTAAAAAATTAATATAGATTAAAATCTTCTATAAAAGCTGTAATTCCTTTTTCAGATTTAAGATAGAATGCTCGATTTTCAACTAACATTGTTCAATTGCTTCAGCTTTCATTGATAATTAATTTATTATAGCATAAAACTCAACCGGATCTCTCTATTAAAAAAGAAAGGGGTTTATTAACAAATAGGCAGTGGTTAAGACTTCTGTCAAGAATACTTATGCGGAGTTTTATATTTCTAACAACCCCTTCTCTTTGCTAAAGAGCAGGACTACAAGATGAGTTTTAGTATAAGAACGTTTTTTTTATTAACTGATAAATAAAAATATTTTTTCAGATTTAAGATAGAATACTCAATGCTCAACTTTCAATTATCAATATTCAATTATATTTATAAAATTGTTAGTTGAATATTGAACATTGAATATTTTTTAAGTGAAGAGCTGTAATTGCAGGAATGAACATGTAATCAGATCAGACCAGTATTTATTCCAAAAATTCTTTCGGTATCGGTTTTCTTCCTGCATATCCGGCATCAATCCCATGATAAAATCTGATTTCGTCTTCATCGCTGCGCCAGCATAAAAATACTTCCTGACCGTCTATTATTGCAGGAAAATCCACCAGCCCGATTGTGAAATTCCAGTCTTTATAGTGGCATCCGATCTCTTCAATTTCCTCTATAAAGCTGTGTACATCATCCGCCATTTTCCCGATTACCGGATTATCCTTTATTTCTCCACCGAGATCATCCGCAAGCAGGCGCATTTCTTTTGATGTGTCAAGAATATCCTTTACTATTCTTTTCACAAGCGGTAATGTTCTCTTGGCCTCAGATGGAGTGAAATGCTTAATTTCTGTAGTCATAATTTTTCAAATTCAAAATGATATTCAGCCGGTAATTTTATAAGACAAACATAATAAAATTACTTAAAGTTTATATAATGTTTTGATCATAAAATGTTTCTTTATGAGAATATACAACCATTTTCTTTTTTTGCTGTGAAAATATTGAAAATCTTTAAAAATTAGGGAACGAAAATTATCTATTTCTTGTAGAACTTCTCAATTATTTTAAATTATAGAATTAGATTTATTTGAGGCTTAATGCTAAGAAAGTTCATTTGGATCCTGTTATTTTTCCCATTTATTCAGTTTTCAGCCGATACATCGGGTGAATCCGGTAAAATCCGGCCATTTAATCATAATACATTAGGGAAATCCGGAAATCATTCCCTGGAGCTGGCAGTAATCGGAGATCTTCAAAGAACTTCTCTGCCGGAAATTTTAATAAACCGTGAGCAGAATGATTTGGAAAGGGAAGAAATAGTTAAATCGGTTTCAAAGGAGGACATAAACAGTGTAATCCTCTTGGGGGACCTCATTTTTGAGGGATCAAATAAAAATGAATGGAGCCGGTTCGATCATCTTATGAGCCCGATTTCGGGGAAGGGAATTCCTTTGTTCAGCATTATGGGAAATCATGAATATTGGGGAAGAAACCGTTCTGCACTGGCACATGTTGCTTCGAGATTTCCACAGATTACCACAAGGCAAAGCTGGTACTGCATTGAAACCGACAGTATCTGCCTGGTATTTCTCGATTCAAATTACGGCTCGCTGGGGGATAAAAAATGGAATAAAGAGCTTAACTGGCTGAAAAATAAACTATCTGAAAGCGATAAGAATAATTCAATAAAAGGAGTTATCGTTTTTCTTCATCATCCGCCCTATTCAAACGGCTTAATCACCGGAGATGATGAAAAGCTGAAAGAGGACCTGGTTCCGATATTTTATTCGTCAAGAAAAACAGTAGCAATGATCAGCGGACATGCGCACACATACGAGAGGTTTGTAAATAACGGTAAGACTTTCATAATTTCAGGCGGCGGGGGTGGCCCCAGGATTAACTTAAGCACCGATGAAAAGAAGCATGTGGACCTCTGCATTCTTCCCTCTCCTAGACCATTCAATTATCTTCTTTTAAAAAGAAACGGGGAAAAAATTGAAGTTACCGTGAAAGGATTAAATAAAGGGGAAAAGAAATTTTTTTTGATAGAATCATTTAATCTGAATTTACCTCAATCAGTATATTTGGCTTCGAAACCACAATTCCGGTAAAAAAATTCCGGCTTTGAAATTAGGGTATCTATTTTAATATTTGATGCCTGATTTATTTCCGGTTTGTAATTTTTTTTACATAAAAGGAATAATATGGAGCAGACAGAAGCAATCCCCGCCGTTGAAGAAAAACCAAAGTCATTAGGCGAAGTCATTAAAAATGCATTTAAAGAGCTGAGGGATACTTCCATTGCTTTTGTCAAAGCACCCCAGGCATTGTGGGGAGTTAATGTGCCTTATGTGCTTGAAGGATTAGTATATTTCGGAATTTTAACCGAGCTGGGGATATTTTCATCTGAGAACGTGGGTTTGATAGATTCGCAGGCAAGTCTGGTTTACAGCTTTGTAACCGGCGGGATTACATTCGCCATGCTTCTACTCGGAGGCTACTCGGATAAAATCGGGGTCCGCAGGTCATTAATAATTTCGTTTTTTGTTTTCTTAGCAGGCAGAATTTTAGTTTCACTTTCCGGGACACTCGGGTTATCAAATGGTCTCTGGTCGCCGATGTTTTTTACGATGATCTCCGGCTTGTTTATAATGGTAACTGCATACGGCTTGTACCAGCCCGCTGCTTACGCCGGAGTAAAAAGATATACCACTCCCAAAACCGCTGCAATTGCATACGGGGCAATTTACGGCTTCATGAATTTAGGTGCTTTTTTATCCGGGTTCATTGCATCTTTAACTAGGCAGAATTTTAAAACAACTTTTCCTCCGAACGGATTGACTGCGGTTTTCTGGGCTTTTACATTAGTTACATTCATTGCATTAGTGCTGTGTTTCGCTCTGCTGACTAAAAAAGCAGATGCCGATGCGGTAAGTAAAGCAGATGCTGAGAAGAAAAACGGTTCGGATGAAAAAGAAGGCAATGCTGTAAAAGAAAAAATTAATAACATTCCATTAATTGTTTATGGTCTATCAGCTGTTTTATTCTTCCTATTATCGGGTTTTCTTTTAAACGTTCCGGTAAATTTTGTTACGGGATTAAATCTATTCGGAGCTCATATTACTCTTGATCTGTTCTTTATTCTTTCAATAATCTTTCTAGGAATTGCTGTTTATGAATTTTTGCGGAAAAGACCATTCCATCCTTTTAGAGATAAGAGATTTTCTTTTTTCATTTTCATTTTAATCCCTGTCCAAACCTTGTTTGCGCATAACTGGCTTACCATTCCTTACTACACCAAAAGAGCATTTCCAACCGGATCCGTTGTTAAAGAATATTATGAAGTCTTTTCAAATATAAATCCCATACTTATATTCATACTTGCGCCTGTTATTGCTGGATTAACATCCAGGGCTAATGTATACCGGATGATGATCATGGGAACAATTGTAATGGCAATACCTACTTTTTTATTAACTGCCGGACCGAATATGTATCTTTTCCTTCTTTATGTTTTTATCAGCACAGTAGGTGAAGCCATGTGGCAGCCTAGGTTCCTGCAGTGGATTGCGGAAGTCGCTCCGAAGGGAATGACCGGGCTATACATGGGTGTCGGGCAATTTCCGTGGTTCCTTACAAAAGTGATTACAGGCTTTTATTCAGGCTGGTTCCTTATGCAGTACTGCCCGGACGGCGTTATGCCCTCGGAAATGAATACCGGGTTTATGTGGTTTATTTACGGATTAATTGCTGTTATAACTCCCATTGGATTAATTGCGGCAAAGAACTGGATGCTGAAAGGATTTAAAGAAAAATCTGCTGATTAATATATTATTTGACAACTGCCATTTTTTTTGAAGAAGAAAACTCGCCGGCAGTAAGTCTGTAGAAATATATGCCGCTTGAAAGATTTTCTGCATTAAAAACAATTTCATAAGTCCCTTCATACTGTTCCTCATTAACCAAAACGGCTACAAGATTTCCAAGCACATCGTAAATTTTCAGCCGAACAAAGAAGGGATTTTTATTCCTGGCGGGTATTGAGTATTTTATTCTTGTCGAAGGGTTAAACGGATTAGGATAATTCTGATACAGCTTAAACTGGGAAGGAATAACATTTTCTTTAAGATCCTTAATTCCTACAGTATAATTAATTCCATTGAGATATCCTGCAGTAAAAACCAATGGAGCATTCCAGTTCAGGCATACTTCATTCGAGGCATAACTTCCGGTATTGTCTATATAGCATAGCGCGGGAGGAGCGGTGCTGCTGAAATTGCTGCTGAGAACATCATCCTGCAAGTATTCATTCGGTCCGCCTGCAATATAGCCGGGAACCGGATTGGAAATATTATCTGCTGCTGAAGGCCGGTGATGGATATGCATCGGGGACCTTAAACCAATTCCTGTTACAAAGCTCATGTTATGCGCATTTGTTCCTAACACATAATTAAACTGGTATTGAGCAGCTTTCAAATATTCTTCATACCCGCTGAGCTCATAAGCCAGAATAAGAATGATTGCCCTGTTCAGCACAACAGCGTTGCTTCCCCAAACATATTCACCGGGCACGATTGAAACATTAAATCCGTCATTTTCTATATTAGCCAGAAGATTATCTGAATATGAAATCAGAGCATTTTTTAAAGTATTTTTTAAATTCTCACTTACCAAATCTTTAGAAAAAAGGCAGCCGATATTCCCCATTTGGGAAACATTCTGCCAGCTCATTTCACTGCTGAAAGGCGTCTGTTGTGAAAGGAGAATCAAATAATCATCAAAATATTGTCCATTTGCCGTGCTTAAATAAAGTTCGCTATATGCCCATAATCTTTCATCCCTGTCGTATCCGTCTCCGTATTCACCCGATTGTGTATCAGCGGGATTTCTGAAACCCCCGGCCGGAACAATATCCGGGTGGCTCTGCAAGTATGATGCACCTAACTCCGCTGCGGCAAGACAGCTGCCGGCAAAACTGCTGTCGAACGGTTTGAAAACTCTAAAAGCTTTAGCCATTACTGCAATAAAATCGGCAGTCGCTGCCGAGGAAACCTGGTAAATATATTGATCCGTGTTATTATCTTCAGGCATAATGAATCCGGGAAATGTCAGTTCAGTTACTTTATGGAATACACCTCCTTCATCATTCTGCATTTTAAGCAGCCAGTTCAATTCGAATCTTGCTTCATCCAGGATATCGGGAATTCCATTTCCGCTTTCGGGAATATTTAAATTATCTAGCGAGAAAAAATCCGGGTAAAGTTCGTAAGCCATGAGCAATGTGCCGGCAGAAATTCCGGCATTAATAACATACTTTCCGTAATCCCCCGCATCATGCCAGCCTCCAGCCGTATTTTTTGTCCCAGTTTTCCCTGAACTGCTGTGGTAAATACCATCATCGGCATGACAAATTTCATGATTATACACGCCTGCATACTGCTGCGTTAAAGCAGTCCCGCACCTCCAGAAGTAAAATCCCTTCAAAGATTTATATAAAACATCTTCGAAAACATTTTCAGCAATAGAAAAAGGATCTGAGATAAGGTTTTCTGAAATCTTTATATAGTAATTTCCTTCCGCGTTGAAACCGGAGAAATCCCCTCTCGATAAAGTCAATCCGGTTGCGGGATCATTTTCAATTTTAATCGTGATATTTTCCTGGTAAACTGTGTCGCCGTCGTCAGCCCGGCAGATTACAAAATTTTGCTCATCGGAATCGGTATAAAAATATTTATAACTATTGGCCTTATAACCTGCCTGGTTTAAAAAAATTGATTGCGAATAGATTTCTGATGATAAAAAAAAGATGACGGTACACGCAGAGAATAACGCATTAACGGATAAAGTGGGTTTAAAAAAAAAATTCAATCAATCCTCCGGAATAAAACAGCATAAAATTACCTAAGAGGGACAAGATTTTAAATAGAAGCCCTGCTTTTTAATGAGCAAAATTACTTAAATAAATCATGCAGAAATTTATGGAGCTCATTCCAGCTTTGTTCATCAGCCTGCTTATTATATGCGATTGGTATATTGAATTTTTTGCCTGTGCTGTCGGCTGCCGGGTTTGTAAAAGCATGCTTTGCGTCCGGGTAGCCGACAAAATTATAATCAACTTTTGCATCATCCATTGCTTTTTTAAATTTATCTGTCTGTTCTTTTGGAACGAACGGATCGGCATCGCCGGTGCACACTAGCATTTTGGCTTTTACATTTGCTGGTTTTGTAACTTCTTCAGCAGGGAGACTTCCGTGAAAACTTGCAACTCCGTCTAAGTCCGCTCCTGCAAGGGCCATATTCAGCACCACTCCGCCTCCGAAGCAGTACCCGATCGCTGCAATTTTATTTGTATCGGTTTCATCCTGCTCTTTTAACAGAGCTACTCCCGCCATGAATCTTGCTTTGGCAGTATCGGGATTCTGTCCAATGAACGCAGCTAACTTCTGTGCATCTTTCGGGTTATCTGCCCGCTTTCCGTTGCCGAACATATCGACTGCTAGTGCAATATATCCGGAATCGGCCAACATATCGGCTCTTCTCCTCGAATAATCATTATTCCCCCACCATTCATGGACTACAATTATTCCGGGTCTTTTCCCTTTTTTATTTTCGTCATACGAAATGTATCCTTTCATTATAGTTCCGCCGGCAGAATAAAGAACTTCGCGCCTCACTATAGACGGTTCTTCGTTTGTTTTTGGCGGCTCATTTTTTTCTGCGCAGTTTAATGCAATGAATAAGAACAATAATATGATAGAAACATATTTCATAAATCCTCCCAGCCTGGTTTAAGAATCATTAATGAATTCTTATATTTTTTTATCCTGTTAAGAATGCTTATTAAATTTATTTAATATTAAAGCAAGAATAATTTTTGGATTAACAGCGTGCCTATTGTTTTGATTAAATACGATTCAGCTCTACCGGGCTCCGCAGAGCGGAGCCTTAAATTTTATTTCACGGTAATCTTTCCAATCATCTCCTCGTGGTAAGTGCAGAAATAAGGATAAGTGCCCGGTTTATCAAACTTAAAAGTATATTCGTCTCCTTTTCCCATCCGCTTTGAATGAAAAAGCTTATTCGGTTCATAGGGTGTTCCGCTGGCAACGTTATGTTTTGCATTATCCTTGTTTATCCATTTAACTGTTGTTCCGGCGCTTACTGTTTTTTCCTTCGGAACGAATTCCTCGTCCTTCATTGTTATTTCCACAGTACCGGAAGTATCAGCCGGTGTAAGATATTCATCCGCTGAGCTCTTTACAGGATTCTTGCTCGAAAGAAATTCGGTTGCAGAAATAATAAGAATTATGACGAACACTAACAGTGTCCCTGTATTTTTTCCGGATAATTCCATGTAAGCCTCCTTTCAATTTTTTAAACATATAATTTCTTATTCAAGTACGTTAATTATTGAACCGGGGACAATTATTCTATATTTTAAATCACCGCTCAGCATATAAATATTATTTGTTCAAAAGCTTTATCACAGGATGAAAGAAGAAACATGAAAAATTCATTTTTTAATTTCCTTTTTATCTTGCTTGGAGCATCTGTGTATGCTCAATCCAATCCTCCCAAAACGGTTCCTTTTGTAGATCTCGAAAAATACAGCGGTATATGGTATGAGCTTGCTAAAATTCCGAATAAGTTCCAGGCCCAATGCATAAGAGGAACAACTGCTAAATACACCTTAAATGATGAAGGTGAAATATGGGTGCTTAATTCCTGTATTGATGAAGATAATGAAGTTGACCAGGCAGAAGGAGTAGCAAGAATCATAGATAAAACTTCCAATGCAAAACTTGAGGTAAGCTTTGTAAGCTTTTTGGGGTGGAGGCCCTTCTGGGGTGATTACTGGGTAATCGGGCTTGATGAAAATTATAAATGGGCAGTGGTAGGAACACCCGACAGGAAATACGGCTGGATATTGAGCCGTACTAAAAAGCTCCCTCCTGAAACCATGGAAATGATATTTAAGATTATTAAAGAACAAGGATATAATCCTGAAGATTTTAAAATGAGTGAACAATCATAGCCGTTTAGAAGTCTTTCCTCACATTTTGATTCATTTCACTAGAATTCTGCTAAACTGCTCACAAAACAGCTTTATAGTGATTTTAGTCCTACTCTTTTTAATTAATATATCTTAATTATTGATGTGCAAAATGAGATGTAAATAAATTAAAAGGAAAGGAATGTAAGTATGTGCAGACTAAAGAAAATCATGCTGAACTTGTTCTTTGCAGGAGCAATTGCATTACCAGCAGGATTGTACGGGCAGGATAATACCGGCACAAGGAGAAGCTTTACTTCAACACAGCTTGACCAGGCTTTTGCCAGACTAGAAGAAACCCCGGGTGATAACGTCAAAACTGAACTGGAAGGAGTTGCAGAAACACACGCCAAAGATCTCCAAAGCAAGCTGGGATTAGATGATGCTGCATACAGCGATATTAAAGATGCTATCAACGATTATCTCGAAAAAGGGTGGACAGATAGGGTTGAATTAGCACGGGAAGCCGGTGATCCCTCAGCTTACCAGGATAAATCAGCCGACCTTGCTTACTTGAGAGTAGATCTTGCTGAACAGATTAAAGATGAGATCGGCGACGGAAGCGAAAGCAAATGGAATTCTAATGCAGTCGGTTTCTGGACTTCATTGGATCAGGCGGATTTTCATGTGAAAGCTAAAGAAGCAGGCATAGCCACTAGCAGTTT
>JBLNGL010000218.1:0-4282 GCA_050264735.1 Ignavibacteria bacterium
GGTGCCGATGATTATGTAACAAAACCGTTTGGATTAAGAGAACTTCTTGCCCGTATTAAGGCTATTTTGAGGAGAAACGAAAGTAGTTCTCAATCCCAGCAAAAAAATAGTTTTATTAGCATCGGCAGGATTGAAGTAAATTTTTCATCCTATAATGCTTTGGAAAACGGATTGGCGGTGCAGATGTCCCACAAAGAATTTGAAATTCTCAGTTATTTATGGAATAATCGAAATTCAACTGTAAGCCGGGATGATTTATTAAACAATGTCTGGGGCTATGATGAGAGTCCAACCACCAGAACCGTTGATAATTTCATTTTAAAATTAAGACAGAAGATTGAAAAAGATCCGGATCATCCGAAAATTATTTTAACTGTGCATGGAATAGGGTATAAACTTATTGCCTGAATTTCTATCATTTCATAGTTTTTATTCTTCATATATTTCCTAAATAAACCTCTTTTGGAGCACAGGAGTGGTTTTTTTGCCGTAATTAACACTTTTTCAACTATTTCATGACAATTTTTTACAATCGTTTACTTGTAAATGACTCATAAGTTATTTTATTGAAATAGATTTCGTATAGTAAAAAGTGGGGTAAAAATTATGGAAACAATTATGAAGTCAGCAATAATAAATATGAAATTAGTATTAACCGTTATAACATTCTTTTTGTTCATACAGTCTAACTATGCCCAGGATTGGGATAGAATTGTGAACTTAAAAGGTTATTGGAAGTTCAGCATCGGCGATGATATGAATTGGGCTGCTCCTTCCTATAATGATGATGAATGGGAAGAAATAAAAGTACCCTCCTACTGGGAAGATGAGGGATTTTACGGATATAACGGGTATGCATGGTATAGAGTGCATTTCAGATTTCCTGAAGAATTTAAAGGACAAATGGTTTATCTCGATTTGGGAGCAATTGATGATATTGATGAAGCATATTTAAATGGAAAGCTTGTAGGATTTTCCGGAACTTTTCCTCCGCACTATCAAACTGCATATTTTGCATACAGACACTATCCGGTCCCTGTCTCCAATTTTAAGAAGAATCAGGACAATGTTCTTGCAGTGAGAGTTTTTGATGCCGAATTAGGAGGCGGTATTCCAAACGGCCAAATCGGCATCTATTACAAGCCTAATTCTTTAAATGCCGAACTTAATCTTGAAGGAGAATGGAAATTTAAAGCCGGTGATAATAAAGAATGGAAGAATAAAAATTTTAATGATAAAAACTGGAGCAAGATGATTGTCCCGGGGTTTTGGGAATCTCAGGGCTTTAAAGACTACGACGGATTCGGCTGGTATAGAAGAACCTTTAAGGTTCCGGACAGATTAAAAGGGAAAAAGCTGGTTCTGATGATGGGAAAGATCGATGATCTTGATGAAGTTTATTTGAACGGCGAATTTGTCGGATCAACCGGCAAGATCAGAGATAATGAATGGGAAAATACTCATGATCAGGAATACAGCCAATTCAGGGGCTACTATCTTCCTGATGGATTAATTAAATACAATGAAGATAATGTAATTGCTGTAAGAGTTTATGACGGTTATATAAACGGCGGCATTTACGAAGGACCTCTTGGTTTAATTTCGCAGGAAAGATACACTAAGTTCTGGCGCAAAAATAAAAGCAAAAAAAATATTTTCGAAATAATGTTCGAGTAAAAAAGCTTCACCATCTCAGTCTCCTCTCTGATCAAACCATAACTGCCAATACATCCCGGCCCAAAGCCGGGATGTAATTTTTTAAAGAACCTTTTTTGCTCTGCCTATAAGTTCTTTCATTTCTTCTTCAAATCTGTTTTTGGAAAAGTTTATGAAATCTTTTCTCCATTCCTCCGCAGCTCAGGAAAAAATGTTTCTAAAATACCGTGACAAATTTTTACAAAGCTTTACTTCTGAATGACACCCGTTACAATTGAATCAATTAAGTTTAACCAGGAAATTTAATTAAACAGGTTCATGAAAATAAAAATAAGGAGGCACAAATGAACGCACGGATAAACAAAATAGCAAAACTGGCCGCAGTAATTTTATTGGCGGCATTGATATCCAACAACATGTTCGCCAAAAACTTACTGAGCTGCAACTTAGCGGATCTGAAGGACGGCATCAGCGAACGGATGATTAAAAACTTAACCGTCGGAATTGAATCCGATAATCTGGGATTAAGAAAGAGCTGCATCTACTTTGCCGGGCTGTATGAAATTGGTGAGCTTGTTCAGCCGCTCATTAATCAGCTGCAGAAGGAAAAAGATGCAAATACTCGGATACTTATAGCTCTTGCACTTTCAAAGATAGGGGATGAAGAAGGAATTAAAGCCATTGCAAGGCTGGCAAAGAATGATTCGAATCCGAAAGTTAAAAGAATAAGCTACGCATTAGTTAATTATTTTACTTCGAATTCATCGGATGGGGAAAATGTAAGCATTACAAAGAAGTGAGATAATTTTTTAGAGTAAGAGTGATGAAGCCTCCATAGTAAAAACCCCGGTTAAAGCAGCCGGGGTTTTTTAATTTTAAATCTCAATTTTATTATTTGTAACGAAAGGCTGCATCTTTGCAGCTTTTTATGTTCCTAAATGATTATATTTACTTAAAAAAGGGTTGAAAATGATTGACAGAAATGGAAATCTTCTTATAGCGAAATCAGACCAGGAATTATTCTTCGAGCCTAAAATGTCGAACCGCCACGGCTTGATCGCGGGAGCCACCGGAACTGGTAAAACAGTTACCCTTCAATCTATTGCTGAAACATTCAGCAGCATTGGGGTGCCTGTAATTATGGCCGATGTAAAAGGGGATCTGTCCGGAATTGCTATACCCGCAGGAGAAAATCCAAAAATTAATGAAAGACTTCAGGAGCTGGATATTCAAGGATATAGCCGTCAAAGTTTTCCTGTGTGCTTCTGGGATATTTTCGGTGAGAAGGGACATCCTCTTAGAACTACCATTTCAGAAATGGGACCGCTTCTGTTAAGCAGGTTATTGAACTTAAATGAAGTACAAGCCGGAGTAATGACTCTCGTTTTTAAAATTGCAGATGATAATAATCTTCTACTGCTGGATATTAAAGATTTAAGAAAAATTCTGGAGTTTGTCGGCGAACATCGTGATGAATACACTAACGAATACGGTAATATTTCATCAGCCAGCATTGGTTCAATTCAGCGGGGACTGCTCGTATTGGAGGAGCAGGGAGCCGATAAATTTTTCGGTGAGCCGGCCGTTGATATAATGGACTTTATCCAGACAGATGTAAAAGGGAAAGGGGTAATGAACATAATAGCTGCAGACAAGCTTATGTTATACCCCGGATTATATTCGACATTCCTGCTCTGGTTATTGTCAGAACTTTTTGAACAGCTTCCGGAAGTCGGGGACCTTGAAAAACCTAAACTTATATTTTTCTTTGATGAAGCGCATCTTCTCTTTAACGATGCACCGAAGGTCCTGCTGGAAAAAATTGAACAGGTTGTCCGTCTTGTCCGCTCTAAAGGTGTAGGCGTCTATTTTGTCACTCAAAATCCAATCGACATTCCTATTACCGTGCTCGGTCAGCTTGGAAACCGTGTTCAGCATGCGCTGCGTGCTTTTACGCCGAAGGATCAGAAAGCTGTAAGATCGGCAGCTGAAACATTTCGTGCAAACCCTAAATTTAAAGTTGAGGAAGTTATAACCGAGTTAGGTGTCGGTGTAGCATTAGTTTCACTGCTCGATGAGAAAGGAATTCCCGGCATGGTTGAGATGGCAAAGATTGTCCCGCCTCAATCGCAGATTGGCCCCATTACTCCCGATGAAAGAGCCGGCATCATGCGCTCGTCTGTAATTAACGGGGTATATGAAAAACATATAGATCGTGAATCGGCTTTTGAAATACTTGAGAAAAGATTTGCACAGGAAGATGCAGAAAAGCTAGAGCAGGAAGAACTTCAAAAAAAGGCTAAGGAGCAAAGGTTTAAAAAAGCCGCCGGCACCTCATCAGGAGGCATCGCAGGAGACTTAGCCAAAACAATGGGCAGGACAATTTCGCGGCAAGTAGGGAATGAAATAGGCAGGACAATTGTAAGAGGAGTGCTGGGTACATTACTGACAGGTGCGCTGGGCGCAATATTAAAGAAAAAATAATTACATTTCAGTTGCAGCCCATATTGGCTGCATCAATTCAAATCTAAAAAAATAACTTTAAGTTATTTTTTCCAGCTTCTGCGATTATATTCAAAATTAAAACTGCTCCGTACATGAAAAAGTATTTTATACTTCTTTTCAT
>JBLNGL010000219.1:0-7445 GCA_050264735.1 Ignavibacteria bacterium
CGAGATGAAAGTCCTTAAAAATCTTTATGGCAAATACCGTAATCAAGGATTTACAATACTCGGGATTAACCAGGATTCCCCAAAAAGTGTTTCTAAGGTAAGATCATATATTTCTTCCCAGAAAATAAATTTCCCTGTCGCGCTTGATCCGAATTATCAGTACCTGCAGAAGTTAAACGGGCAGTCAATTCCTTATTCATTGTTATTTAATAAAAGCGGAGACATTGTTTACAAAAGCGTAGCCTACCTTCCGGGTGATGAAATGAGGCTTGAAGAAGAGATACAAAAATTGCTTTCGGCGGGGCAGTGAGTTTAAATAAAATATTTTTTTTTATGATAATATTATTAATCGGCAAAAGCGTAAACGGTCAGACCATTATTCCGTCTGTTTCAAATTTATTAAGATATGGAGATGGAGACAGAATTTTCGGAAACATCAAGCTGAAACAAAAATATTTTGAAAATTTAACTGATGTGAGAATTTCAATGCTTGAATCATTTGTGGTTGGATTCCGGCTGCTTTATGATGATCCGCCGGAAGTTGGAGAAACTTTCCACGGCATCAGCAGGAGATTTATTGAATACAATAACGAAGATTTGTATCTGCGGGCCGGGAATTCTTCTGCTTTATTCGGCAGAGGACTTGCATTAAATCTTTTTGAAAACCGCAGCTTGGCTTACGATACCTGGATGGATGGAATTATTATTAAATACAAATCGGAGTTATTCAATGCTTCAATCTTGGGAGGGAGGATTGATTTTAGGGATTCCGTAAATGTAGTTAGAAATGAGATCTATAGAATACGCGGGGGAAATTTTGAATTATCGCCTTTCAGTGAAATAAATATAGGAGCAGCTTATATTTATGCCGAAGGAGTTATTCCGCAGGGATCCATTTCATCAGGTATTACGGCTAAAAATATTAAGGCTGAAATTCCCGAATTATATTTAAATATAAATCTTAGAAATCTTTCTTTTTATCTTGACTGGTCGAGAAAATGGACCGACGTTTTGAATGAAACAACATCATCAGGCTGGGGATTGTACAGTTCGGTTTCGTACTATGGGGAAGGCATCGGAATAACATTGGAATATAAGAATTACAGCTTCGATATTCTGGATCCTTACGGCAGATATGATTTTTCTCGTGCAACAAGAATGCTACCGTTTCAGAATCCGCCAATAGTTCAGAAGGAGCATTCTTATACGCTTCTGACCCGTCCTCTCCACGAGGTTAATTTTAACGATGAAGTCGGTTTTCAGCTCGATGCTTTCTGGTCTTTTAATGAAAATACAACATTAAACTTTAATACAAGCATTTCTAGCATCCACAGCAGCTATATGTTAAATGAAAATGGTCTTACTTTCACTGAAGTTAAAAGAAATGATGATTTTCTTCCTTCCTTTAAAAAGGAATTTTTTCCATACTATGAAATATTTATAGAAGGGGAACATTATTATAATGCTTCCTCCGCAATCAGACTGGCTGCAGCAGTGAGGGAGAAAACATTCTTTAATGAATTTTCAGTTGACGGAAGCAGCACGGTTACACGTTCTTTTGTAATCCCGCTGCAAATCCAGCATCTATTTTCAGAAAAATATTCTCTCACTTTTCAATCGGAACATGAATGGGTTAATGAGAAGTTTAATGAAACAGATCAAAAATATTTTAATCATTTAATTACTTTTATCAACTCCTTCTTTTTAAAGCTGACAGCAACCATCCGGTTCGAGTATACGACAAGTGAGATCGATGCTTCGGAAAGAAAAAACTGGATAACCGGCGAATTGGGATACCGTTTTGGACAATCTCATGTAATAACAGCTTCGTACGGCAGGGAAAGAGGCGGATTGATTTGTTCCAACGGCGTCTGCAAATATATTCAGCCGTTTGAAGGTTTCAGGTTATCCGTTCTCAGTCAGATTTAAATTTTTTAAGGATTACAATGAAAAATTTATTATTAGTAATATTAATAACAGGATTTCTGCAAAGCACATTTTATCCGCAGGAATCAAGAAATGTTTTAGTAGAAGTTTTTACAAACTCACACTGCCCGCTCTGTCCACCGGGCCATAATGCATTGCTGTCTTATAATCAGAACAGCCCGAATGCGGAAAATATCAATTATATATTCTATCATATGTTATATCCATACAGCGATGATGCGCTTTATCAGGCGAATACGTCTCATTCACAGGGAAGGGATCTTTATTACGGACCATTTGGTTCTACGCCTAAAGCATTTTTTGACGGTATGATTCAGCAGAATAATTACTCTTTCTGGAGCGGATTGCTCGATCAAAGAGCCGCTGCCGGCAGTCCATTAAAAATTGATTTAACCGGCACTAAGACGAACGGTACAATAAATATTAATGCAGAAATTGTAAGAACAGGAAATATTAACGAAAATGATTTAACAATTCATTTCGTTGTAGTTGAAAACGTTTTTTACCAGGGAAGAAATGGGATAGCTGATCATAAATATGTAATGCGAAGTATGGTTACTTCACCAACCGGAGAATCATTTTCAATTAATGTAAATGAAACCAAGCAAGTACAAAAATCTATTAACCTTTCGTCCAGCTGGATACCTGATAGTTTAGGAGCAGTTGTTTTTATTCAAAGCAGTTCTTCAAAAGCAGTTTATCAGTCAGCTTACATTTCTTATGTTGAACTGGAATTAACAGGAATAGATAGAAATATTGATAGGCCAAAAGAATTTTCGCTTGAACAGAACTATCCAAATCCTTTTAATCCTCTTACTAATTTTGAATTTCTTGTTGCAGATCCCGGATTTGTGTCATTAAAAGTCTACAATTTGACAGGTCAAGAAGTAGCAGTGCTCGTAAATGAAGTAAGGCAGGCAGGAACCTATAAAATAACTTTTGACGGCAGCAGCTTTTCAAGCGGAGTTTACTTGTATAGACTTATAGCTGGGAATTTTGTTCAAACCCGAAAGATGATTCTTTTAAAATAAATTCTTCTTCCGGGAAATTTATTTTTTTTCAGCATTGTGGACTTTAAGCTGCTTTCCCACATCATATTTTAAAACCAGCTCCCCTCCAAGGAAATTCGAATAGAGCATCCCGCCGAGGGCGGAAATTTTAATTAATATTTCTCCGGTTGACGGAAAATTAATGTCAGGATATTCCTTTAATCCGTTCCAGGAAATAACGGAAAAAGTTAACATCCATATTAAATTTAATCCGCCGTGTGTAATTGCTTTTACAAATGCATTGCTTCCGGGATTGATTTTAAGTAATTCCACCGCACCAAAAGCTAAAGCCAGCCATCCCATTATTGCCCCAGCCGCAAGAGAGTAAAAAGAAAACACAGCGAGAGAATTATCTCTTAAATAAACCGAAGTAATATCAAGTATTGCACTCATCGGGAAAAAAGCGGATGGGAAGTGTACCAGCATCATGTGAACCGGGTGTCCGAATATCCTTCCCCGTAAAAGTTCTGAAATAAAATTAATCACTTCAGCTGAAGGCAAAAATTAATAATAATAAAAAAGCAATTACGGCTGCTCCGGCATGAATAATTACTAAGGCTTTTGGACCGGGCTTCTTTTTAAGATCATTTGTAAGAAGGATAAAACCTCCTATGGCGGCAATAATAAAAATTACCAGCGATGCGATAGGGGCAGATGCATTATTGGCTGCAAATAAAATTAGAGTGATTAAACCTGCTGCTGCGGCAATTCCATGGAGAGCCACTGCCGGTTTGGGAGTAGTTTTTCCCTGCAGCAATGGAACTGCGATTGTTAATCCTAAAACAGCCGCTGCTGCAAATATTAAAATAATTACCGTGAGCATTTTTCCTCCAAATGAAGTTTAGATGCAATTTCGTTTTATTAAGTTACATTCGGCTCTGCTTTTTTTGCCTGAGCTGGAATCCGAAGTATGAACCAGATCACATAAATGGTATTGATTTTTAATTTAAGTCCGCTTAAATTTTTTATAATAATTTACTTAAATATGCAGAATATTTCTAAAGAAGATTACCTCAGTATCATCTATAAAAACAAAGATACTAACGGAAAAATTAAGGCTAACACGATTGCAGATAAATTGAATGTTTCCAATGCTGCGGTTACAGATATGCTTAGAAAACTTTCCAGTGACGGCTATATTGAATATCAGCCTTACAAAGGGATTAACCTGACGGAAGATGGAGAAGTATATGCGAGAAATATGGTAAGGCGTCATAGGATATGGGAAGTTTTTCTTAATCAGATAGTTGGAATGCCCTGGGATAAAGTTCATGATGAAGCACACCGATTGGAGCATTCTTCTTCGGATGATCTGATAAATAAAATGGAAGAAATGCTCGATTTTCCTAAGTATGATCCGCATGGAGATCCGATTCCTTCCAAAGAAGGAAAAATGCCGAGACAAAAAAATTGTATCCCGCTGTCCGAGTTGGAAGAAGGAGGATCCGGTGTGGTAATCAGGGTAAATGATTTTGATGAAAAATTTCTGAACTATATTGCAGAAATCGGAATTAACCTCGATCAGTCTATTCTTGTTCAGGAGAGAAGAACCTTTGATAATTCAATTAAAATTTTGGTGAATGATCAATTCTGGAACATTACTAAAAAGCTCGCCGAAAATGTCTTTGTTGAAGTAAAGAAAGGCAGAACGAATAAATGAGCAATCCTTTAATATTAATTTTAACGGGACTTGTATTGATCTTTGCTGCAGGAGTTTTATTCTGGCCCGAAAAAGGTTTTTTTGCTAAAAGGAAAAAATATAAATGGAAAATAACCAGAGTATTTATTGAGGACGCATTAAAACATCTGTATGATTGCGAATATAAAAAAATAAATTGTTCGGTTAATAGTATTGCAGGAAACCTTTCTATTCGCGGAGATCATGCTGCAAAATTAATTGCAAGGCTTGAGGCGATGGGCCTGATTACATCACTTGCCGATAATCTTCAGTTAACCCCGGAAGGGAGGTCCTACGCTCTCCGCGTAATAAGAATACATCGTTTATGGGAAAGATATTTAGCAGATGAAACCAGTATCGGAGAGACGGACTGGCATAACCGGGCAGAAGAACAGGAACACGTTCTTACTGAAGATGAAGCCAATTATCTTGCGGCTCAACTGAGCAATCCGGTGTATGATCCGCACGGGGATCCGATACCTACTGCTTCTGGAGAACTACCCGTTCCTAAAGGAAAATCATTGATTTCTATGGCAAACGGTGAGTCCGCTCAGATAATTCATATTGAAGATGAGCCGCCTGCAGTTTTTGCACAGCTTGCTGCATTGGGGCTGTATCCTGGAGTTAACATCAGAATGATAGATTTATCAAAGGATAAGATTAGGTTTGCAGCCAACGGCGAAGAATGCATACTTGCTCCAATTTTTGCCAATAACGTTACAGTTGCACCTATGCAGGAAAGAGATAAATATGTTACCGAATATAGAACTCTTTCATCACTTGAGATTGGAGAAGACGCAGTAGTAATCGGAATATCAAAAGCATGCCGCGGTCAGCAGAGAAGAAGGTTAATGGATCTTGGCGTTGTTCCCGGTTCCAAAATTACTGCCGAACTAAAAGGAGTCGGAGGTGACCCTGTTGCCTATAATATCCGCGGAGCAACTATTGCTTTAAGAAAAGAACAAGCTAAGCAGATTTATATAAAAGTTTCAAAAGAAGAAATGGCGGAAGCATGATCGATACCGGTAAGTGTGAAACTTGTCCTGCACATAATGCGGGAAACTTAATAAAGCTCGGTGTGAATATGAAGGATTTTGATTTCATCGTTGCTCTAGCCGGGAATCCCAACACCGGAAAAAGTACTGTGTTCAATGCTCTTACGGGATTAAAGCAGCATACAGGGAACTGGCCGGGTAAGACTGTCGCTAGGGCAGAAGGCGGCTTCATCTATAATAAGAAAAAATATAAACTGGTTGATTTGCCCGGAACTTACTCGCTTTTATCTACCAGCACTGATGAAGAAATAGCAAGGGATTTTATTTTATTCGGCCAGCCTGATGTAACGGTAATTGTTGCTGATGCAACAAGACTCGAGAGGAATTTAAATTTGGTGCTGCAGGTGCTGGAAATTACGGACAGGGCGGTTCTTTGTTTAAACTTAGTCGATGAAGCACTCCGTCATCAGATTACGGTTGATGAAAGAGCATTAGCTCGTGAACTTGGAATTCCTGTTGTCCCAACGGCTGCAAGACAAGGAAATGGGATACAAGAGCTGTTGAAAAATATTAATGATGTGGCTGCCGGTGAATATATTTGTAAGCCGCACAGGATCAGCGGCGCATCGAAAGAATTAAAGAAAGCAGTTGATAAGCTTCAGGAACAGGTTGAAGAGGAGTTTCCTGAATTGCCGAATCCCCGATGGGTAGCATTAAGGCTTCTTGAAGGAGATCAGAAAATTATTGATGCGGTAGCTTCAGGTGACCTGGAAAATATTACTAAACGAAAAATATTAAAGGTAGAGCTTCCGGCTCTTACATAAGGTATAGTATTATGATGAATGAAGGGAAAATTTCTGCCAGAAAAAACATTCTGGCTACAGCAAATTCTTTAAGATGGGAAGTTGGAGAAAACTTCCATGATGCATTGATGGAAGACATTTATAAGGATGCCGCAGAAATCTCCGCAAAAACCGTCAGCAGATTAAGTGAAAAACCAAAGTTTACATTTGATAAAACACTTGACAAGCTGGTTACAAGCAAATGGACCGGCTTCCCGGTTATGTTCCTTATGCTTGCAGTTGTTTTCTGGATTACAATTGAAGGAGCCAATATCCCGTCGGCAATGATCGCTTCATTTTTAATTGATGACATTCATCCTTTGCTTAAAAATATTGCCGCTTCCTTAAACATTCCTCTTTGGCTTGGCGGTGTTTTAATTGACGGTGCTTATCTGGCAATGGCGTGGGTAATAAGCGTAATGCTGCCGCCGATGGCGATATTTTTTCCGCTTTTTACTCTACTTGAAGATTTTGGTTATCTCCCGCGCGTTGCATTTAATATGGATAGCCTTTATAAAAAAGCAGGTGCTCACGGAAAGCAGGCTTTAACAATGGCAATGGGTTTTGGATGCAATGCTGCCGGAATAATTTCAACAAGGGTAATTGACAGTCCGAGAGAAAGATTAATAGCTATAATTACAAACAATTTTTCACTTTGCAACGGGCGCTGGCCCACACAAATTTTAATTGCAACAATTTTTATCGGAGGTGCAGTTCCGGCTTATATAGCTGGTATTACATCGGCAGCTGCAGTTGTTGCAGTCGCAGTGCTCGGAATAGTTTTTAGTTTGGTTGTTTCCTGGTCATTATCAAAATCTATATTAAAAGGGGAGGCATCTGCATTCAGTCTTGAGCTGCCTCCTTACCGTCCCCCCAGAATTCTTCAGACGCTTTATACTTCATTAATTGACAGGACTTTGTTTGTTCTCTGGCG
>JBLNGL010000220.1:0-3303 GCA_050264735.1 Ignavibacteria bacterium
TTCAGGATAAGGAAGGCATGCTTTGGATCGGTACTGAAGGAGCAGGCCTGGAAAAATTTGACCGTAAAAAAAATGTCTTCGTTCATTATAGAAATAATCCCCGTGATCCTTCAAGCATATCAAATAATGTTGTCCTTTCAATTTTCGAGGATAGATCGGGAGAACTTTGGATAGGTCATAATGCAGGACTGGATAAGTTTGATAGAACGGAGAATAAATTCTTTCATTTTCCAGAATTAATAGAAAATGATGCTGCTTTAACCCCGGTTTTTTCAATCTGCCAGGATAAAAAAGGATCTTTAATTGCGGGGACTATAAACGGTCTCTCAAAATCCGATACTGAAAAAAAATTTTTCGGCAGTTATTTAATTAATAGTTTAAACAGGAACCGCAGCAGGATTAATATACTTATTCAGGATAAGGAAGGTGTTCTGTGGGCAGGCACCGGCAGCGGGTTATTCATGTTTGAAACAACTCCGGAATTATCTCTTTTAAATGATTCCGAACTCCAGAAATTAAACATTCTCGGTAATAATAATGTCCTTTCTTTATTCGAAGATAACTCGGGACTCATTTGGATAGGGACTGCGGAGGAGGGAATTTATATATTCAACAGGGAAAGATCAAAATTCAAACATTTTATGCATGATCCTTTTGATTCCGAAAGCCTGAGTTATAATACTGTACGTTCTATTTTCCAGGAGAAGGATGGTACGTTGTGGATCGGAACTTTGGGGGGAGGTCTGAATAAACAGGATCCCGGAAGCAGAAAATTTATTCATTACAGGAATAATCCGGCGGATAAAAATTCTTTATCGGATAATACAATTTCTGCAATTTATAAAGACAAAAAAGGATACTTATGGATCGGCACATGGAATAGCGGATTAAACAGGAGCTTTTATCCTATAAATAAATCAGGGAGATTCATACCGGAATTCAGGAGTTACAGGAATAATCCGGATGACCTTTACTCTTTAAGCAGTAATCTGGTGCAGGCAATTTTTGAAGACTCGGACGGAATACTCTGGATCGGCACCGGGGCCGGCTTAAATATTTATGATAGAGGAAAAGATAATTTCATCAGCTTATATAATGATCCCGGAGATCCGAATAGCTTAAGCAATAACCTGGTGCAGTCGTGCATTATTGAAGATAAAGACGGGGATCTATGGATAGGAACATGGGGCGGCTTAAGCAGGCTTACAAAAGAAAACAGGGAGCTTGCTTTGACTAATCCTTCTGCAATAAAATTTATCTGCTACAGGTACACTGAAAGGCCGTCTAAGATTAAAGGCTTAAGTGACGACAGAATTGTTTCGGCATACGAAGACGGTGCCGGAAATTTATGGTTCGGCACTTACGGCGGCGGATTAAATAAGCTCCCTTATAAGGAGAAAAATTCCGCAAATCCCAGGTTTGAAAATTATAATTTTGATGACGGTTTAGCCAGCAATATAATTTACGGAGTTCAAGGGGATAAAAATGATAATATCTGGCTCAGCACGGATAACGGATTAACTCTGCTGGATCCCAAAAGAAATATAGTGCGCAATTACAATGTGCAGGACGGTCTGCAGGGAAACCAGTTTTTCTGGGGAGCAAGCTTCAAAGGAGCAGACGGGGAACTTTTTTTCGGCGGTACAAACGGTTTTAATTCCTTTCACCCCGAAGAATTAAAAATTAATGCTCATGTTCCGCCGGTATTTATAACCAACTTTCAGATTTTTAATAAATCTGTTTCCGCAAATGAGCAAAGGTCGCCTCTAAAAAAATCTGTCGAATCAACAAAAGAAATTGAGCTGAGCTACAGCCAGAATGTGTTCTCGTTCGAATTCACGGCACTTGATTTTACTGCTCCGAATAAGAACCGGTATAAATATTTTATGGAAGGATTTGATAAAAGCTGGATACAATCGGGCAACCGCCGGTTTGTAACTTATACAAATCTTGATCCGGGCGAATATACATTTAAAGCAGCCGGATCAAATAATGACGGGATCTGGAATGAAACCGGCGCTTCAATAAAAATAAAAATACTACCTCCTTTCTGGCGCACCTGGTGGTTCGTTTTGTTAAGTTCAATTTTACTGATAAGCCTGGTTAGTTATATAATCGGCTCAAGAGTGAGGAACCTTCTCGCGATGGAACGGCTGCGCTCTAAACTTGCAGCGGATCTTCACGACAATATAGGATCCGGCTTGACGGAGATTTCAATTTTGAGCGAGGTGATTTCAAAAAAAATTAATCCTGCAGAAAGCGGGGTGAAAAAAAGTTTAAAAATGATTTCCGATACATCCCGCTCTTTAATTGACGGAATGAGCGATATTGTCTGGCTTGTTAATCCTAAAAGAGATTCATTATATGATCTAATACTGCGCCTGAGAGACACATATTCCGAACTATTTTCATATACCGATATCTCCTTCAGGTCGGAAAATATAAAAACCCTGGAAAAAGTATCATTATCTATGGAACACAGGCAGCATCTCTATTTAATTTTTAAGGAAGCAATTAATAATTCTATAAACCACAGCGGATGCCGTGAAATAACCATGGATGCCTCCGTAAAAGGAAAGAAGCTAGAAATGGTATTGAAAGATAACGGAAAAGGATTTTGTCTCGATGAAGTATCATACGGGAACGGGATTAATAATATCAAGGAAAGAGCAAAAATGATTGGCGGAAAATTAATAATAGATTCAAAAGAGGGGGAAGGAACTATGGTGAAATTTGAAGGAGCTATTTTATAATTTTATGTTGATTTAATATCAATTTATAGTTTGCAATATGATAAAAGTAGTCCTTGTTGAAGATAATGATTCTATTCGTGAAGGATTGAAAATGCTGATTAACGGTACTGAAGGTTATTCATGTACCGATTCATTCCCGGAATGCGAAACAATGATTAAAAATATTGAAAGGATTGATCCGGATGTACTGCTTATGGATCTCGGACTTCCCGGAATGAGCGGAATTGAAGGTATAAAAAAAGTTAAATCTTTTATTCCCGGTTTAACAATTCTGGTGCTGACGGTTTATGAAGAAAATGATCGGGTATTTGATGCGCTCTGCGCCGGTGCATCCGGATATTTGGTGAAAAAGACGCCTCCATCAAAACTTCTTGAAGCAATAAAAGATGCTTACGAAGGGGGAGCTCCGATGAGCTCCCAGATTGCCAGGAAAGTAATCGATTTTTTCCAGAAGAAAAAACCTGTTTCCCCGGGAAAGGATGTTTATATTCTTACTCCGCGGGAAAAGGAAATATTAAGCGGGCTGGTAGAAGGAAGGAATTTTAAATCT